>NZ_JAWSTH010000023.1:0-68376 GCF_033542075.1 Conexibacter stalactiti | reverse complement strand
GCGCGCCGCCGGGCGCTCGGACGCCGCCGCCGGGGCGCTCGGGGTCGAGCGCTTCGGCGCGCCCGGCGAGCCGTACATGACCGCCTACGCGCAGCTGCGCCAGGCGCAGGCGCTGCCCGGCACGCGCGGTCGCGCGGCCGCCGCCGCGCCGTTGCTGCGGGCCGCCCACGCGGCGCTGGAGCAGCTCGGCGAGCGGCCGCTGCGGGCGCTGGTCGAGGCGACGGGCGAGCGCCTCGGGGTCGCGCTCGGCGCCGCCGCGCCGCCGCTCGATCCGGCCGCGGAGCTGGGCATCACCGCGCGCGAACGGGAGGTGCTGGAGCTGCTGGCGGAGGGCCGCACCAACCGTGAGATCGCGACCGCGCTGGTGATCGCGGAGAAGACCGCGAGCGTCCACGTCTCGCGCATCCTCGCCAAGCTCGGCGCCGCCAATCGCGGCGAGGCGGCGGCGATCGCGCGGCGGCTGGGGGCGGTCTGAGGACTTTTTCGCGTGACCTGTCGATTTCGCCGCGGGCCGTTCGTCTCAGAGCAGAAGCCCGCCAGAGACGACCGACAGGAGAGCACGATGCAGGCCCGCATGAACAACCCCGCCGTCGCCGCGCCCGAGACGATGAAGGCGCTGATGGCGCTGTCGAAGTCGGCCCGCGGTCGCGGCCTCGCCGAGCGCACCGCGCTGCTCGTCCACCTGCGCGTCAGCCAGGTCAACGGCTGCAGCGTCTGCGTCGACATGCACGCGCGCGAGCTGCGCGAGAGAGGCGAGACCGACGAGCGCCTGTTCGCCGTCGGCGCCTGGCGCGACGCGCCGTGGTTCGACGACGCGGAGCGCGCCGCGCTGGCGCTCGCCGAGGCGGTCACGCGGATCGCCGACAGCGCCGACCCGGTCGCGGACGAGATCTGGGAGGAGGCCGCGCGTCACTACGACGAGCAGGCGCTCGGCGCGCTGCTGGTCGAGATCGGCGCGATCAACATCTGGAACCGGCTCAACGTCGCCACCCGCCAGGTCGCCGGCGCGTGGACGGCGGCCGCCGCCTGAGCGACGATCCCCGATGGAGCACGACCGAGGAGCGACGATGAGATACATGCTGCTGATCCAACAGGGCACGGGCGTCGTGCCCGGCAGAGGCGAGTGGGAGACGCTGCCGGAGGAGGAGAAGCGCGCCGTCTTCGCCGAGTACGAGGCGATCGGCCGCGACCCGCGTGTCACCGGCGGCATGCGGCTGCAGCCGCCGGACACGGCGACGACGGTGCGCGTGCAGGACGGCCGCACGCTGACGACCGACGGTCCCTTCGTCGAGCTGAAGGAGGCGATCGGCGGCTGGATGCTGCTCGACGCCGGTGACCTCGACGAGGCGATCGAGGTCGCCGGGCGGATCCCCGCCGCGCGCATGGGCGGCGCGGTCGAGATCCGCCCCGTGGTGGAGTGAGGGGCGAGCTCGACAGCGTCTTCCGCGACCAGTGGGGCCGCGTGCTCGCCGCCCTGATCGGCTTCCTCGGCGACTTCGACCTCGCCGAGGAGGCCGCGCAGGAGGCGTTCGCGACGGCGGCCGAGCGGTGGCCGCGCGACGGCGTGCCGGAAAGCCCCGGCGCGTGGCTGGTGGCGACGGCGCGCAACCGCGCGATCGACCGCATCCGCCGTCAGCGGACGCTGGAGGCGAAGACGCGCCTGCTCGACATGCCCGCGGCGGTGGAGGACGAGATGGACCGGCTCGACGAGACGAGCTTCCCCGACGAGCGGCTCGAGCTGATCTTCACCTGCTGCCACCCGGCGCTCTCGACCGAGGCGCAGGTGGCGCTGACGCTGCGCACGCTCGGCGGCCTCGCGACCGACGAGATCGCCCGCGCCTTCCTCGTCCCGGAGGCGACGATGGCGCAGCGGCTCGTGCGCGCGAAGAAGAAGGTGAAGGCCGCCGGGATCCCCTTCCGCGTGCCCGCCGACCACCTGCTGCCCGACCGCCTCGCCGCGGTCCTCGCGGTCCTCTACCTGATCTTCAACCAGGGCTACGCGCTGCCGCCGGCTGACGACGAGCTGACGCCGGAGGCGCTGCGGCTCGCCGCCGCCGTCGCCGAGCTGATGCCCGACGAGCCGGAGGCGCACGGCCTGCTGGCGATGATGCTGCTGCTGGAGGCGCGCCGGGCGGCTCGCTTCCGCGACGGCGAGCTGGTGCTGCTGGAGCAGCAGGACCGCGCGCTGTGGGACGGCGCACGGATCGCCGCCGGCCGCGCGGCGCTGCAGCGCGCGCTGGCGCTGCGCGGACGCGGTCCCTACGTCGTGCAGGCGGCGATCGCGTCGCTGCACGCCGACGAGCCGCGCGACTGGGCCGAGATCGCCGCGCTCTACGGCGAGCTGGAGCGGATGACCGGATCGCCGGTCGTCGCGCTCAGCCGCGCCGTCGCGGTCGCCGAGGCCGACGGGCCGGCCGCCGGCCTGGCGCTCGTCGACGCGCTCGACGGCCTCGACGGCTACCACTACCTGCACGCCGCGCGCGGCGAGCTGCTGCACCGGCTCGGCCGCGACGACGAGGCGCGCGCCGCCTACGGGCGCGCGCTCGAGCGCGTCCACGACGACGCCGAGCGCCGGCTGCTCGAACGTCGTCTTGCCGAGTTGGCTTGACACATTCCCATATCGGCATATATTCTCTCGCCATGGCACGAGCGGCGACGACGACCGATGTGTTCAACGCGGTGGCAGAGCCACGGCGGCGCGAGATCTGCGACGCGCTCGCCGGCGGCGAGCGGCCGGTCGGCGAGCTGGCCGAGCAGCTGGGCCTCGCGCAGCCGCAGGTCTCCAAGCACCTGAAGGTGCTGCGCGAGGTCGGGTTGGTGGAGGTGCGCGAGCACGGCCGCCAGCGGCTCTACCGCCTCAACGGCCCTGCGCTCAAGCCGATCCACGACTGGGTCAAGGGCTACGAGCGCTCGTGGAGCGAGCGGTTCGACCGCATCGACGACGTGCTGGAAGAACTCAAACGAGCGGAGGCTGATGACGATGAGCAGCACCAAGACGGCGACCGTGACCCTGCCGGCCGATGACCAGATCCAGATCGTGCGCGAGTTCGACGCGCCGAAGCACCTCGTCTGGAAGGCGTGGACGACGCCGGAGCTGGTCAAGCGCTGGTGGAGCTCGGACATGGGCGAGACGACGCTCGCCGAGATCGACCTGCGCGTCGGCGGCAGATGGCGCTACGTGATGGTCGCCGGCGACATGGAGGTCGGCTTCCACGGCGAGTACAGCGAGATCGTCGAGAACGAGCGGCTCGTCTCGACGGAGGTCTACGAGGGGATGCCGGAGGCCTACTCGGTCAACACGGCGACGTTCGAGGAGACCGACGGCCGCACGACGCTGACGATCCTCGTCCAGCACTCCTCCAAGGAGCATCGCGACGGACACATCGCCTCCGGCATGGAGGGCGGCATGAACAGAGCGATGGACTACCTCGAGAGAGTGGCGATCAGCTTGGCCTGAAGCCGGCGATCAGCCGCCGCAGGCCCTGCTCGAACAGCTCCTCGTCGCGTCTGGGGTCGATCGCCGAGAGGTCGATCACCTCGTCGATCGCGCGCCGCGTCTCGGCGTGGGAGAAGCTCGCCTCGTGCTCGCCGGGCGCGGAGCGGAAGCTGCCGTCGCCGCCCTCGCCCAGCTCGTCGTGCGCGATCTGGCGGGTGGCCGCGAAGACGATCGTGCCGAAGGTGAACGTGGCGTACGTGTGAAAGGCGCGCGCCGCCTCCTCGCCCTCGAGCCCGAGCCGTTCGAGCAGGCCCGCGACGAGCGCGAGCACGTTGGCCATCATGCCCTCGCCGGCGGGCGTCGCGGAGGCGTACGGCGCGATCCGGTAATGGCGCATGAACGCGCGGCGCGAGGCGATCCCGGCGGCGATCAGCGTGTCGGCCGGCGCGGCCGTGAAGGGGTCGGGCACCAGCTCCAGCACGTCGCTCGTCGCCTCGGCCCAGACGAGGTCGACGCCGGCCTGGTAGATCGCCGCGCGGGAGGGGAAGTGGTGGTAGATCGCCGACGGCGTCACGTCGAGCGCCGTCGCGAGCTGGCGGATGCTCGGCGCCGTCGCGCCTGCGTCGAACTGCCGCAGCACCTCGGCGGCGATCTCCTCGGGCGACAGGTGGGTGTCGCGATTGCGCGCGAGACGGGTCATCTCGACAACGAACCTACCGCTTCAAGAAGGTTCGCCGCGCGCGGGCGTCGAAGTCGGGTAGAAGTGCGACACACCGGCAACCGGCATGAACCGCCGGCCGACGACTGGAGACTGCAATGGGGAGCAGCGCAGCAGCGGATCGGGAACGCGGGGGAACGATCTTCGACGACGTCGCCTACTGGCTGACGGTCGTCTCGGTCTACTTCCTCGTCGGCGTCCTGTTCTTCTACTCAGGCAAGGAGAAGCTGTTCGACGGCGATGCGAAGGCGCCGGCGGGGATCGAGAGACAGTTCGAGGGCACGTTCGTCGCGACCTTCCCGGGCGTCGACGCGCTGTGGGCGATCCTCTCGGTGCTGGAGTTCGCCGTCTTCGTGATCCTCGTCGTGAGCCTGCTGCGCGGCGAGTTCCTGCCGCACCGCAGCAAGTCGATCCTGCTCGTCGGGCTGGCGCTGGCGCTGCTCGTCTTCGCCTGCCTCTCGTTCGGTCAGACCTCGACGGGCAACAACGAGGGCACGGCCTCGCTGTACACCTACTTCGGCGTCACCGCCGTCGTGATCCTGCTCGTCGCGCTGCTGCCGCCCAACCGCCCGCGGGCATGGTTGAGCGGCTGGACGGGGCCGCGCTGAGCGCGGCCTGACGGCTCGGGGCGCCGCTTCAGGATCGCGAAGCGGCGCCGATCTCTCGGGGGACCTGTCGACCGGACGAGGGACCCGATGCCGCAGCCGACGACGCCCGACGAGGCGCGCACCACCGAGACGACGGCCGCGTTCGCGCTGGAGCGGACGATCGTCGACCACGTCGCCGGCCACGCGGCCGCGACGCCGGAGGCGCTGGCGGTCTCCGACGGGCGCAGCTCGCTGACCTACCGCGAGCTCGACGCGCGCGCCAACCGGCTCGCGCACGTGCTGCGCGCCCACGGCGCCGGCGACGAGCGCTGCGTCGCGCTCTGCGTCGGACCGTCGACCGAGATGGTGCTCGGCGCACTGGCGACGCTGAAGGCCGGCTCCGCCTACGTCCCGATCGACCCGGAGTACCCGCAGGAGCGCGTCGCGTTGATCCTCGAGGACACCGACCCCGTCGCCGTGCTGGTCGACGAGACGACGCCGCCGGAGGTGCTCGCCGCGACCGCCGACCGCGCGATCCACCTCTCCGCCGATCCCGAGGAGCACGACCACGCCGGCCGCGAGGCCGACAGCCCGCCGGCCGACCCGCCCGGCCCCCGCAGCCTCGCCTACATCGTCTTCACCTCCGGCTCGACCGGCCGCCCGAAGGGCGTCGAGGTCGAGCATCGCTCGCTCGCGAACCTCGTGCAGGCGCTCGCGTGGCAGTGCGGAGCGACGCGTGAGGACCGCTTCGCGCAGACCGCCTCGCCCTCCTTCGACGCGACCGTGATGGAGATCTGGCACCCGCTCTTCGCCGGCGCCTCGCTGCACATCTCGCCGCGCGTGCTGCGGCGCGACCCGCGCGCGCTCGTCGACTGGATGGCCGAGCACGAGATCACCGTCACGATGGTCGCCACCGCGCTCGTCGCGATGCTGTTCGGCCGCGGCGAGCTGTACCGCCGCCTGCCGAAGATGCGCTGGCTGTCGACCGGCGGCGCGGCGCTGCTGGCGCGGCCGGCCGCCGACACGCCCTACCCGCTCGTCAACATGTACGGGCCGACCGAGACGACCGTGATCGCGACGGAGGGGATCGTCCCGTCCGACGGCGACGCGCCGCCGACGATCGGCCGCCCGCTGCGCGGCGTGCTGATCCACATCCTCGACCCGCACCTGAGAGAGGTCGCGCCGGGGGCGATCGGCGAGATCTGGATCGGCGGCGTGCAGGTCGCGCGCGGCTACCGCAACCGCCCCGACCTGACCGCCGAGCGGTTCCGGCCCGACCCCTACGGCGACGGTCCCGATGCGCGCATGTACCGCAGCGGCGACCTCGGCTGCTGGCGCGCTGATGGCGAGATCGACTTCCACGGCCGCGCCGACGACCAGATCGAGATCCGCGGCTACCGGATCGAGCCGCAGGAGGTCGAGGCGGCGCTGACCTCCCATCCCGCGATCGTCGACGCGATCGCGATCGCCGTCACCCACGGCCGCCGCGGCGAGCAGCTCGCCGCCTACTACACGGCGACCGAGCCGGCGCCCTCGGCCGCCGAGGTGCGCGCGCACGCGCGCTCGATCCTGCCCGAGTACATGGTCCCGACGACCTTCACGCGCGTCGAGCGGTTCGCGCTGACGCCGAACGGCAAGTTCGACCGCAAGGCGCTGCCGGCGCCGCCGCTGCGCCGTGCCGACCTCGACGGCGCCTACGTCGCTCCGCGCAGCGCGCGCGAGGAGCGCATCGCCGAGGTCTTCGCGCGGGTGCTGGAGCTGGACGAGGTCGGGATCGACGACGACTTCTTCGCGCTCGGCGGCGACTCGCTCGACGCGGTCGAGTGCGTCGGCGGGCTCTCGGAGCAGCTCGGCCACGAGCTGGCGGTGCAGGAGCTGTACGCCGCCCCGACCGTCGCGCGGCTGCTGGCCGCCGTCGACGGCGCCGGCGCCGCGGTCGCGATCGACTGGGCGGCCGAGATGGAGCCGCGGCTGGACGGGATCGTGCCGGTCGCGCGCGCCCCGCGCAGCGGCGGGCGCACGATCCTGCTGACCGGCGCCAGCGGCTTCATCGGGCCGCACCTGCTGGCCGAGCTTGCGACGGCGACGCGCGCCGAGGGCGGCCGCGTGATCGCGCTCGTGCGCGCGCCGTCGGTGATCGGCGGAGCGGAGCGACTGCAGCGCGCGCTGCTGGCCGAGCGCCGCGACCTCTCCGCCGACTGGGCGCGCGTCGTCGTGCTGCCCGGCGACCTCGCGCTGCCGCGCTTCGGGCTGAGCGAGGAGGCGTTCGCGCAGCTCGCCTCCGAGCTGGACGCGATCGTCCACAGCGGCGCGATGGTCCACCACCTCTACGACTACGGCCGCCTGCGCGCGCCGAACGTCGAGGGGACGCGCACCGTGCTGCGGCTGGCGCGGCTGGCCGGCGACATCCCGCTGCGCTACGTCTCCTCGATCTCGACCGGGCTCGTGCTCGACGAGGGCCGGCTGGTCGAGCGCGGCGACGTCGCGACCGCTCCGCCGGAGGGCGGCGGCTACGCCGAGACGAAGTGGGTCGCCGAGCGGATGGCGCTCGCCGCCGCGCGCGAGGGCCTGCCCGTCGACGTCGTGCGGCTGCCGCGCGCGATGGGCGCCGAGCACTCTGGCGCGACCTCGACGCACGACGCCGCCGTGCGGCTGATCCGCGGCTGCATCGAGCTGGGCGCCTACCCGCGCTGGGGCGGCTGGGAGCCGTGGGCGCCGGTCGACGACCTCGCGGCCGCGGTCGCGCATGCGCCGTTCGCGACGACCCCCGTCCTCACCTATCCGCCGGCGACCGTCACCGCCTTCGAGCCGGTCCTGCGCGCCGTCGCCACCTACGGCTACGCGCTGGAGCCGCTGCCGCTCGACGCCTGGCAGCAGCGCCTGCGCGCGGCCGGCGCGACCAACGCCGCGGCCGCCGTCTTCGCCGAGTTCGGCCTCGACGGCGACGGTTGGGAGCAGCTCTACGGCGAACCGCCGATCGGCGACGACTGGGCGCTGGAGCCGCGCCTGCCCGGCCCCGGCCTGCCGCCGTTGGACGCCGCCTACACGTGGCGCACGCTCGACTACCTCGTCAGCGTCGGCTACCTGCCGCCGCCGGCGACGCGCGGC
Organism: Conexibacter stalactiti; assembly: GCF_033542075.1. Taxonomy (NCBI): domain Bacteria; kingdom Bacillati; phylum Actinomycetota; class Thermoleophilia; order Solirubrobacterales; family Conexibacteraceae; genus Conexibacter; species Conexibacter stalactiti. Next base: position 60,527 of record NZ_JAWSTH010000023.1, on the reverse strand, counting down.
TGAGCGGGCGGCGCGCGATCGCAACGCGGCGGCGCGCGCCGCCGCGCCACCCCCAGGTCGGCGAAGTTGGGGGGTGACCCCTCATGCGGGTGCGCGGGGCGCGCGGGAGGCTGCCGTCCATGCTCCTCTCACGCGACCTTCCAACGCCCCGCCGCCGGCCGTTGCGCGCCGCCGCCGTGCTGCCGGCCTGCCTGCTGGCGGTCGCGCTCGCCGCGGCTCCCGCGCAGGCCGAGCTGACGCTCGCCCCGCCGGACACGCGCACGACGCTCGACCAGCCGGAGGGCGTGGTGCTCGCCGACGTCGACCGCGACGGCTTCGACGACGCCGTCGTCGGCAACCGCGACGAGCAGGCGATCCAGCTCTTCCGCGGCAGCGCGACCGGCTTCCTGCCGCCGACCGCGCACGAGACCGGCCACAACCTGCCCGTCGCCGTCGCGACCGGCGACATGAACGGCGACGGCCACGTCGACCTGCTCAGCGCCGCCGCGGTCGGCGGCGACGCCGGCAGAGTGTCGGTCCTGCTCGGCGACGGCGCCGGCGGCTTCGCGCCGGCGCCCGGCTCGCCGTTCGCGATGACCACTGACGGCCCGAACTCGGCCGCCGCGCTGCGGGTCGCCGACATCACCGGCGACGGCCGGCTCGACGTCGTCGCCGGCGACGACTACGACCTCGTCGTGATGGCCGGCGACGGCAGCGGCAGACTGCTTGCGCCGGCGATCGACACGCTCGGCTTCTCGAGAGTCAACTCGATCGCGATCGGCGACTTCGTCGGCGACACCGGGCTCGACGTGATCACCGGCTCCGGACAGCCGCAGACGATCAGCGAGCTGTACCTCAACAGAGGCGGGAGACTGGAGTTCCACTCGATCGTGGACGAGACCGGCAACGCCGTGATCGCCGGCGACCTCGACGGCGCAGCCCGCGACGACCTGATCTTCACGCGCATGAGCGGCGACGACGTCGGCACGCTGCTGTCGACCGGCGACGGCAGCTTCGCCGACCAGCCGCAGATCTTCGAGGCCGGAATGGTCTTCGTCGCCGGGATGGCGCTCGGCGACGTCGACGCCGACGGCCGCGACGACCTGCTCGTCGGCGGTGAGGGAGCGGTCGAGCTGTTCGCCGGCAGCGGCGCGGCCGGCGGCTTCGCGACGATCCCCGGCGGCTCGATCGCGACCACCGGGACGAGCTTCGACGTCGCGCTCGGCGACGTCACCGGCGACGGCCAGCCCGACCTCGTCCACACGACCTCCGACAGCGACACGCTGACGCTCGTGCGCAACCTCAACGGCGCCACCGGGAGCGGCACCGCCGCCGTCGACTTCGGCAGCGCGCCGGCCGGCGGTGCGGCGGTCGAGCGGACGGTCAGAGTGACGAGCGGCGGGCCCGGCTTCTACCGCGTCGGCGCGGCGGCGGTCGCGCCGGCCGGCAGCGGCGTCACGATCGCCGCCGACGGCTGCAGCGGCCGCTCGCTCGCGGTCGGCGCGAGCTGCGAGCTGACGCTGCGCTTCACCCCTGGCGCGGCCGCCGGCGCCGTCGCGGCGACGCTGACGCTCGCCGACAACACGGCCGCGGGCACGCGTTCGATCCCGCTGACGGCGGCGGTCACGGCGCTGGCGGGCGGCGGGGGCAGAGGCGGCGGCGGAGGCGGCGGCGGAGGCGGCGTCCCGCCGGCCAGAGCGACCGACAGAACCGCGCCGCGCCTGAGCGCCCTGCGTCTCTCCCCGACGAGCTTCGCCGTCGCGAGCGGGGCGACGGCGCAGACCGCCGCGCGTGGCAGAAGAGCACCCAAGCGCGGCACGACGATCCGCTTCACGCTCAGTGAGGCGGCGCGCGTCACGCTGACCGTCGAGCGTCGCGCCGCGGGCCGCCGCAGCGGCCGCCGCTGCGTCGCCCCGACGGCGAAGCTGCGGCGCGCGAGAGCAAAGCCGTGCACGCGCTTCGTCGCCGCCGGCTCGCTCGTCCGCGGCAACAGCCGCCAGGGCGTCAACGCCGTCGCGTTCAGCGGCCGGATCGGCCGCAGAGCGCTCCCCGTCGGCCGCTACCGCCTGACCGCGACCGCCGCCGACGCGGCCGGCAACCGCGCCGCCGCGATTCGCTCCGCCTTCACGGTGGTGCGGGCGCGGTAGGCGCGTTCGCTGCCGCGCGGTCGGGGCGCCGCGCGGCAGCCGACCGGCCCGAAGCGGGCGCGATCGGCCACTTCAGCCGATCGCCGTCGCTGCCGATATTCGCGGTGATGAGCGTCGCCGCCCTCCCGCTGTCGTCGCGCCCGCGCGCGTGGCGCTCGCCGCGGGCGGCGTACGCGCTGCTGGGAGCGCTCGCGCTCGCCTACGCGTGCGCGACGCTCGCCGGCCGCGGCGAGCGGCCGCTCGCCGCCGCGACCGCGCTCGTCGTCGCCTTCGGCGCGGCGGGGGTCACCTTCGTGCGCGTCGCGGTGCGGCCGCGGGAGCGGCTGGCGTGGGCGGCGATCGGCGCGGCGCTGCTGAGCTGGGCCGCCGGCGACCTGACGGTGCGGCTGACGACGGTCGGCGGCGCCGAGCTGCCGATCCCCTCGCTCGCCGACGCCTTCTACCTGCTGTTCTTCCCGTGCGCGGCGGCCGGCCTGCTGCTGCTCGCCCGCGCGCGAGTGCACGTCGACAACGGCGTCGTCTGGCTCGACGGCCTGATCGCGGCGCTGACGATCGCCGCGGCCGGCGCGCTGCTGCTGATCGCTCCGCTGGGGACGGTCGGCGGCGAGTCGACGGCGCAGTTCCTCACCAACCTCGCCTACCCGGTCGGCGACCTCGTGCTCGCGCTCGCCGCCGCCGGCTACGTGGGCCTGCGGGCCGGTCGGCTCGACCGCGCGACGCTGTTGCTGGCCGGCGGCCTGCTGGTGAGCGCCGCCGCCGACGGCGTCTACCTCTACGAGACCGCGCAGGGTCCCTACGACGAGGGCGGGCTGCTGACGAACGCCTACCTGTTCGCCTCGCTGCTGCTCGGCGCGGCGGCGTGGCAGCCGGCCGAGCCGCTCGCGGTGCTGCGCGAGGAGCGCCACCGCGTCGTCGCGCCGATCGCGTGCGGTGCGGCCTGCGTCGCGATCCTCGTCGTCGACCACCACGAGCAGGCGGAGACGGCGGCCGTGTGGCTCGCGGCGGCGGCGCTGGCGGCGGTGCTCGCCCGCTTCGCGGTGACCTTCCGGACCGCCCGGCGGCTGCTCGACGCGCGCGACCGCGAGGCGCTGACCGACGACGTCACCGGCCTGCGCAATCGCCGCGCGCTGATGCGCGACCTCGCCGACGCGGCCGCCGCGCCGGGCGGCGCCGGCCACCAGCTGGTGCTGCTCGACCTCGACGGCTTCAAGCGCTTCAACGACACCTTCGGCCATCTCGCCGGCGACGCGCTGCTGGCGCGTGCCGGTCGCCGCCTCGACGCGGCGGCGACCGCGGCCGGCGGCTTCGCATATCGCATGGGCGGCGACGAGTTCTGCGTGCTGGCGCCGGTGGCGGGCGGCAGCGACCAGCTGCCGGCGCGCGCGGCCGCCGCGCTCGCCGAGACGGGCGACGGCTTTCGCGTCGAGGCGTCGTGCGGCCAGGCGCTGCTGGCGCCCGGCGAGCGCGACGCAGAGCGCGCGCTGCGCACCGCCGACGAGCGCATGTACGCACAGAAGGCGGCGCGCCGGTTGGCGCACACCGACCGGTCGGTATGATCGATCGCATGCGCACCTTCAACGGAATCGACGAGCTGCGAGCCGCCGCCGGCGAGGAGATCGGGATCAGCGCGTGGCATGCCGTCACGCAGGCCGAGATCGACGCCTTCGCGGAGGTCACCGGCGACCGTCAGTGGATCCACGTCGACCGCGAGCGGGCGGCCTCCTCGCCGTTCGGGGCGACGATCGCGCACGGGCTGCTGACGCTCAGCCTCGGCCCGCGGCTGCTGGAGGAGGTGCTGACGGTCGAGGGCGTCGCGTTCGGCGTCAACTACGGCTACGGCAAGGTCCGCTTCCCCTCGCCGGTGCCGGCCGGCTCGCTCGTGCGGATGCGCGCGACGCTGCTCGCGGTCGAGGAAGTCGCCGGCGGCGTGCAGGCGACGATCGAGCAGCGCTTCGAGCGCGAGGGCTCCGACAAGCCGGTCTGCGTCGCCGAGTCGCTCGGCCGCTTCTACGCCGCCGCGCCCTGAGGCTCAGTGCAGGTCTGCTGCTGCATGGCAGTAGTAGGCCTGCGGTCCTCGCGGCGGTCGCGCCCTTGACGCTCGCCATCCGCCCCCGCTAGGCTGCCATACCGACTGGTCGGTTTTACGGCAGGAGGAGTGAGCGGGTGCCCGTCAGCGAAGTACACCACGTGGCGATGAGCGTCTCGGACCTGGAGCGCGCGGCGACCTTCTACGAGCGTGCGCTCGGCTACCGGCGCACGCTCAGCGCCCGCGTCGGCGGCCCCGAGATGGCGCGCTCGCTCGCGCTGCCGCAAGACATCGGTGGCAGCATCCAGTACATGCAGGGCCCATCGCAGATCGGCCAGCTGGAGCTGATCCAGTGGGACGACGGCCCGGGCGAGCCGCCGCGCGTCGGCCACCTCCACCTCGGCACCTTCCTGCTCAGCTTCCAGGTCCCGGTCGAGGAGCTGGAGGAGCTGCACGCCGCCGTCGAGGCCAACGGCGGCAGCTGCATCGACCGGCCGACGCAGGTGCTGCTGGAGAACTACGGCCACATCCACGCGTTCGCCGCGCGCGACCCCGACGGCAACCTGCTCGAGTTCGTCTCGCTGCCGAGCCGCGAGCAGATCAAGGCATACCGCGAGCAGCAGGCGGCGGCCGCCGGCGAGCCCGCGCCTGCGTCCGCGCCGGAGCAGACCTGATGCCGACCGCCAACCTCGCCCGGCACCTGCGCCGCCAGGTGATCCGCCGCGCCTCCCAGGAGGCGCTCGTCGACGGCGAGCTGCGCCTCACCTACCGTCAGCTCGACGCCGCCGTCGACCACCACGCCCGCGCGCTGACAAGCGCCGGGATCGAGCCCGGCGACGTCGTCGGGATCGTCGCGCGCAACCACGCCACCTACGTGCTGGAGCTGTACGCGCTGGCGCGGATCGGCGCGATCATGCTGCCGCTCAACTGGCGGCTGCACGCGCGCGAGCTGGGCTGGATCGTCGAGCACTCCGGCCTCACCACGCTGATCGTCGACGCCGAGTTCGAGGAGAAGGCGCGCGCGGTCCAGTCGCTCGGCGCGATGCGCACGACGATCACGCATGCCGCCAGCGCCCCCGGCCACTGGCACGCGCTCGGCGCGCTGCTGGAGGCGACCGCGGACGGCGCGCCGGTCGCCGACGCCGAGACCGGCCTCGACGACCCGCAGCGGATCCTCTACACGTCTGGCACGACCTCGCATCCGAAGGGCGTGATCCACACCAACGGGAACGTCACGCACAACATCCTCGGGCAGCTGCTCGAACTGGAGCTGAGCGCCAGCGACCGCACGCTCGTCTCGGCGCCGCTGTTCCACGTCAGCGGCCTGGAGGCGCCCGGCCACACGATCCTCGCCGCCGGCGGCACGATGGTGCTGACGCCGACCTACGCCGGCCGCGAGATCGTCGCGCTCGCCGCGCGCGAGCGGATCACCGGGATGGTGCTGGCCGCGCAGATCCTGCTCGACATCCTCGACATGCCCGACCTCGGCGACTACGACCTCTCGGCGCTGCGATTCGTGATCTTCGCCGGGGTGCCGCCGGTCGTGCGCCGCCGCTTCCAGGAGGCGTTCCCGCACGTCCGCTCGATCGACACGTTCGGGATGACGGAGCTGACCAATGGCGCCTGCTACCTCGACGCCGCCCACTCGCGCAGCAAGCTCGGCTCGCAGGGGACGCCGTTCCCGCTGATGGACATCCGCGTCGTCGACCCGTCGACCGGCGCCGAGCTGCCGCCCGGCGAGGTCGGCGAGATCGTCGTGCGCGGGCCGAAGGTCTCGCCCGGCTACTGGCGCGACCCGGAGGCGACCGCGCGCGCCTGGCGCGACGGCTGGTTCCACTCCGGCGACATGGCCTCGATCGACGCCGACGGCTTCCTCTGGTTCGCCGACCGCAAGGGCGACATGATCAAGTCGGGCGGCGAGAACGTCGCCAGCGCCGAGATCGAGCGCGTGATCGCCGACCATCCCGCCGTCGCCGAGGTCGCCGTCGTCGCGGTCCCCGACCCGAAGTGGGACGAGGTGCCGAAGGCGTTCGTGCTGCTGCGCGCCGACGCCGAGCTGAGCGAGGCCGAGCTGCTGCGCCACTGCGGCGCCCAGCTCGCCCGCTTCAAGCTGCCCAAGCAGGTCGCGTTCGTGACGGCGCTGCCGCGCAACGACTCCGGCAAGGTGCTGAAGCGGGTGCTGCGCGCCGACGAGCGGACGGAGGCGGCGGCCGCGCCGCACGACGCCGGCGCGCACGAGGCCGCCGCATGAGCGCCGCCGCCGAGGCGCCCGACGCCACCGCGCCCCTGCTGACCGACGTCGACGAGGTCCTCTCGACGACGCGCGCGGTGCGCAGGCGGCTCGACCTCGGCCGCCCCGTCCCGCGCGCGGTGCTCGAACGCTGCATCGAGCTGGCGCGCCAGGCGCCGATGGCGGAGAACCGCGAGGTCGCCCGCTTCGTCGTGATCGAGGATCCCGGCGTGCGCGCGCAGGTCGCCGCCGTCTATCGTCGCGCGATCGAGGATCACGTCACGACGCCGCTGCGGATCTCCGCCGAGCGCCGCGCCGCCGCCGGCAAGCCGCCGCGCGAGCCGCGGCCCGAGATGGCGCGCGCGATGGTCAGCGCGCAGCACCTCGTCGACCACTTCCACGAGGTGCCGGCGCAGATCCTCGTCGGCTCCGTCGACCGCGTCCCGCAGGAGCCGCGCGGACCGTTCGCGAGCATGTTCTACGGCTCCGTCTACCCGGCGCTGTGGTCGCTGCAGCTGGCGCTGCGCTCGCGCGGGCTCGGCTCGGCGCTCACCTGCATCCACCTCCACTACGAGCGCGAGGTCGCCGAGATCCTCGACCTGCCGGAGCAGTTCACGCAGGTCGCGCTGCTGCCGGTCGCCTACACGCGCGGGCTCGACTTCAAGGCGGCGCGGCGCGCGCCGGCCGACGAGGTCGTGACATGGCGATGAGCGCGCCGACCGCCAACCTCAGCCGCCTGCTGACGTGGGCCCGCCACCGCTACGCCGAGCGCGACGCGCTCGTCTTCGAGCAGCGCCGCTGGACCTACGCCCAGCTCGACGATGACGTCAACGCGCTCGCCGCCGGCCTGCGCGAGCGCGGCGTCGGCCCCGGCACGCGGATCGCCGTGCTGGCGATGAACCTGCCCGAGTACCTGCTGCTCGGCCTCGCGCTGGCGAAGCTCGGCGCGGTGATGGTGCCGCTCAACTACCGCCTCCACGAGGAGGAGCTGCACTACCTGCTCGACCACTCCAGAGCGGAAGGGCTGGCGAGCGAGTCGGCCTTCGCCGAGACGGCGCGGGCATTGGCGCAGCGGCTGCCGGCGCTGCGCGCCAACCTCTCGCTGGAGGGCGACCTCGGCGCCGGCTGGCCGACGGCCGCGGAGCTGATCGCCGCGCACGCCGGCGCGCGCGTGCCCGACGCTCCGGTCGGCGACGGCGACCTGCAGCGGATCCTCTACACCTCCGGCACGACCAGCCGCCCGAAGGGCGCGCGGCTGACGCACGGCAACGTCAACGCGAACATGCACGCGCAGGTCGCCGAGCTGGCGCTGACGAAGGACGACCGGATCCTCAACTTCGCCCCGCTCTACCACGTCGGCGGGCTCGACATCCCGGGCTACACGACCTGGTGGGTCGGCGCGACGATGGTGCTGATGCGCCGCTTCGACGCGCAGTCGATCCTCAACGCGATCGCGCACGAGCGGATCACCGGGATGGTGATGGTCGCGACGATGCTGAACATGATGCGGCGGCTGCCGCTCGACCAGCAGCGCGACACGAGATCGGTCAGATGGCTGATCTTCAGCCAGGTGACGCCCGCGCTCTTCCACGAGACCGTCGCGGCCTTCCCGAACGCGCGCCTGATCGAGGGCTACGGGATGACCGAGACCTGCAACGGCCTCACCTACCTCGACATGGACCACATGCTCAGCAAGCAGGGGTCGGTCGGGACGCCGCTGCACGGGGTTGACGTGCGCGTCGTCGACGAGCTGGGCGCGGAGGTCGCGCCCGGCGTCGCGGGCGAGATCGTCGTGCGCGGCCCGAAGGTCTGCGACGGCTACCTCGACGACCCCGAGGCGACCGCGCGCGCCTTCCGCGATGGCTGGTTCCACACCGGCGACGTCGGCCGCTTCGACGACGACGGCTACCTCTACGTGCTCGACCGCCTCAAGGACATGATCCGCAGCGGCGGCGAGAACATGGCCAGCTCCGAGATCGAGGCGGTCGTCGACGCGGTGCCGGCGGTGATCGAGGCGGCCGTGATCGGCGTCCCGCACCCGCAGTGGGTCGAGGTGCCCGTCGCCTTCGTCGCCGCCGCCGACGGGCTCGACCCGGCCGCGATCGCCGAGCACTGCGCGACGCGGCTGGGCAGATTCAAGGTGCCGAAGGCCGTCTACGTGCTCGACGAGCTGCCGCGCAACCCGTCGGGCAAGGTGCTCAAGCGCGAGCTGCGCGAGCGCGTCGCGCAGCTGACACCGGACTGGTCGGCTACCTGATCAGCTCCGCGAGCGCGTGGCGGTCGCGCACGCCGAGCTTGCGACAGGCGCGCAGCACGTGGACCTCGACCGTCCGCACCGAGATCACCAGCCGCTCGCCGATCGCCGCGTTGGCGTAGCCGGCCGCGACGAGGCCGGCGACCTCGCGCTCGCGCCGCGTCAGCTCGTCGAGGACGGTGCCGGGCGGATGGGTGAACGGCAGGCGCGCGCCCTCGCACGCCTCCAGCAGCGCGGCGCTGCGCGCGGCCGCCGACGCCGCGCGGTCGAGCGCGCCGGCCTGCCGCAGCGCCTCGGCCGCATGCTCGCCGGCCTCGGCCGCCAGCAGCAGCTCGCCGGCCCGCTCGAACTCGGCCGAGACGCGCGCGAGCGCCGCGCCGTCGCCGCTCGCGAGCGCGCGGGCGTGGATCGCGAAGAGGTGGAACTGGTCGGATGAGGCGGCCGTCGCGATCGCGTCGAGCCGCTGCGCGATCGGGCTGGGCAGCGCGCCGATCCGCAGCGCGAGATGCAGCAGCTCGGCCTCGTGGACCGGCACCGTTCTGCACGCGCGCGAGCTGTCGAGCGCGAGCCGCCGCGCCTCGGCGATCCTGCCCTCGGCGAGCGCCTCCAGCACGTTCGCGAAGCTGACCGGAACGATCTCGATCCACTCCAGCGGCCGGCCGGAGCTGGCGCGGCGCGCCTCGGCGGCGGCCTCGCGCGCCGTCTCGTGCTCGCCGACCATGAAGGCGCAGCGGGCGAGCATCAGCAGCGCCGCCGGGCGCATCGCGCGCGGATCGGCGTCGTCGTAGCTGCTGACGGCCTCGCCCAGCCAGCGCATGCCGGTGCGCATGCGCCCCTGGTACCAGGCGGTCGTACCGAGGCTGAGCGCGACCAGCCCGCTGAGCGCCATGTTGCCGGCGGCCGCGTCGCGCAGCGCGTGCAGCTGCGCGTCGGTCTCCGCGAACGCGGCGGCGCCGCGCAGCCGCGTCACGAGCCACGGCCACAGCAGCCGCCAGTCGACGCTGTCGGGGGTCTCGAAGTCGACGATCGCGTCGATCAGCTCGCGGCTCTCGTCGGGGAAGCCGTCGAGGTGCAGCGAGAAGGCGAGCTGCGCGGTGATCTCGCGCCGCAGGCCGGGCGGCAGGCCGGCCGTCGCGAGCGCCTCGCGGCCGACGCGGACGGCGGCCGACATCTCGCCGCGGTCGGCCAGCACCGCGATCCGCAGCGCCTGGATCCGCGCGCGCCAGGCGTCGCCGGGCCAGCGCTCCTGCGCGGCGTCGAGCAGCTCCAGCGCGGCGTCGCCCTGGCGCAGCCCCCACTGCAGCGCCGAGCTGCGCAGCCGGATCGCCTCGGCCTCGACGAGCGGGTCGTCGTGCGCGCCGTCGAACGGCGCCAGCGCCAGCTCGACCTCCTCGAAGGCGCCGGTCGCCGTCGCGCTGCGCGCCCACGCGAGCGCCGCCTCCAGGCCGCCGCCCTGCTCGCAGGCGAGCTGCGCCAGCCGCCGCGCGAGCGCGTGGTCGAAGTTGCGCAGGCCGATGTTGGCGGCGGCCAGCAGCGCATCGGCGGAGACCGGCAGCCCGATCTCCAGGCGCCACTCGACGACGCGCAGCACGTCAGCCTCGCGCCGCGCGCCGGTCTGCGCGACGGCGGCGGCGAGCTGGCCGACGAGGTCGGCGCGGCGGCCGGGCGACTGCCGCGCGCGCAGCAGGTCGCCGTAGAGCGGGTGGCTCAGCCGCAGCAGCAGCCGGCGGCCGTCGCGCACCGTCGTCACGAGCGCGAGCCGCTCCAGCTCGTCGAGCGCGTCGGCGCCGCCCAGCTCGGCCGCGAGCGCGCGCTCGAACGGCTCGGCGACCGCGACCAGCTCCAGCAGCCGCTGCGCCGCGCCGTCCAGCTCGCTGATGCGCGTGCGCAGCAGCTCGGCGAGCCCGGCGGGGACGGCGACGTCGGGATCGGCGAGCTGCCACAGCCCGTGGTCGCGCGCGAGCGCGCCGCTCTCGCGCAGGCCGTGCAGCAGCTCGGTCGCGAACAGCGCGTTGCCCTCGGTGCGGGCCCACGCCCACGCGAGGAAGCGCGATTCGCACGGCCCGCCCAGCAGCGTCTCCGCCAGCGTCGCGGCCTCGGCGGGGGTGAGCAGGTGCAGGTCGGCGCACTCGGCGTGACCGTCCTTCCACAGCGCCGTGATCGCGTCGGGCGCCGCCGTCCCGTCGCGCACGGTCACGACGAGCGAGGCGACGCGGCTGACGGCGAGGTGCAGCACGAGCGCGGCCGAGCCGGGATCGAGCAGGTGGGCGTCGTCGACGACGACGAGCGGCGGCAGCTCGCCGCCGGCGTCGCGCAGCGCGCTCGCGGCGGCCGACAGCAGGTCGTGGCGGTGGGCGACGGCGTCGGCGCGCTCGGGCAGCAGCGCGGCGACGGCGCCGAACGGGATCGTCGCGACCGACTCCGTCGCGACGACCCAGTGCGCGGCCCCGCCGGCCTTGCGCGCGGCCTCGCGCGCCAGCCGCGTCTTGCCGACCCCGGCGGGGCCGCGCAGGACGATCGCGCCGGCGGTCGGACCGGCGATCGCGGCGTCGATCCGCGCCAGCTCCTGCTCGCGGCCGATCAGCGCGACGGCGCCGCGCTCGGAGATACGTAGCGGTGTACGTACGCGATCGGGAGCGATACGTGGCAGCTTTGTCGACTTAGCTGATCGGATTTGATCAGAATAACGCTCTCGGTCGTGATCTCGAAAGGTCCGCATGTCCCGCGTCACTTCTGGACCGCCACGCTCGTCGCGCCCTCGCCGGCGCACGCTGCGGGCGGCACTCGCCGCCCCGCTGCTGGCGGCCGCGCTGTTCGTCGCCGCCTGCGGCGAGGAGAAGGCTGACAGCTCCACCGCCGCCGACGCCGCGCCCGCGGCGACGAGCACCACCGCGACGGGCGCCGGCGGGACCGCTTCCGGCCCGCTCGGCGACGCCGCGAGACTGGCCGCCGCGTACGTCGGCGGCACGCCCGGCAGAGCCGACGCCAGCCTGAAGCCGGTCAAGATCGGCTTCATCAACACGCAGGGCGGCGTCGAGGACGACCCCGACGCGACCGCCACCGCGCAGGCCGCCGTCGACCTCGTCAACGAGCAGCTCGGCGGGATCGAGGGGCACCCGCTGGAGCTGGAGACCTGCTTCGTCGTCAACGCCGCCGAGGACAACCAGGCGTGCGCGCAGAGATTCGCCGCTGACGACGACGTCGCCGTCGTCCAGATCGGCATGGGCAGCGCCCTGGACCCGATCTACACGACGCTGAGAGGCCGCCGCGCGATCCTCGGCGGACTCGCGATCGAGCCGTCGTCGCTCGTCGCCCCGGCCGTCTTCTACACGCCCGGCGCCGCCCGCACCGGCACGACGATGGCGCAGTTCGCGAAGGACAGACTCGACGCCAGAAAGGTCGCCTTCGTCTACGGCGGCGACGAGCGCGGCGTGCAGGCGCTCGCGCCCGCCTTCGAGGACCTCGGGATGACATACACGGCCGCCTCGATGGGCGAGGAGGGCGCGCAGCTGAACGCCGCGCTCGTCGCGACGAAGGCGAAGGACGCCGACGCGATCGTCTTCCTCGGCTCCGGCGCGACCTGCGCCCAGCTGGAGAAGACGAAGACCAGCCTCGGCATCGACACGCCGGTGATCGGCACCGACCTGTGCGCCAGCAGAGAGGTCGCGGAGGCGCTCGGCGACTATCCGAGATGGAACTTCATCTACCAGAGCGCCAACTACAACGACCCCTCCAACCCCGAGGTCGCGGCCGTGCAGGCGGCGATGGAGGAGTACCAGTCGGGCGTCCCGTACAGCCTCATCTTCCCGTTCGGCAACACGCTCGCGCTCGCGAAGATCTTCAACGAGCTGGGCGTCGACGCGCTCACCTTCGAGAACGTCGAGAGAGCGCTGAGAGCGTTCGAGGGCCCGGTCTTCGCCGGCCCGCAGAGACTCGCCTGCGGCTCGCTCGCCGCTGAGGGGCAGCCGGCGCTCTGCAGCCCGACGGCGATCGTCTCCAGCTACGTCGGCGACGACGTCTGGGAGGACAACACGCCGTGAGCGACCTGCTCGCGTTCGTCTTCCTCGGCCTCGGGCTGGGCGCCGTCTACGCGGCGCTCGGCCTCGGCCTGGTCCTGACCTACCGCGGGTCGGGAGTGCTGAACTTCGCAGCCGGGGCGAGCGCGGCATACGTCGCCTATGCCTACCTCGCACTGCGCGAGGAGGGCCAGCTGTTCGTCGGCTTCATGATCCCGCTGACGCCGGAGGGGATGCGGCTCGGCGTCCCCTCCGCGCTGACGATCAGCGTGCTGCTGGCGGCGGCGCTGGGGCTGGTGCAGTACTTCCTCGTCTACCGCCGGCTGCGCGACGTCGGGCCGCTCGCGCGCGTCGTCGCCTCCTCCGGCGTGCTGCTCGTGCTGCAGGCGGCGGTGATCCTGCAGTTCGGCGCCGAGCTGCAGAACCTCCAGCCGGTGCTGACCGAGCGGCCGGTCCACGCGCTCGGCGTCGCGGTCCCCGCCGACCGCCTGATCCTCGCCGCGATCGTGATCGCGATCGCGTTCGCGCTGTGGGCGCTGTTCCGCTTCACGCGCTTCGGTCTCGCGACGCGCGCGGCCGCGGAGAAGCGCACCGGCGCGCAGCTGATCGGCCTCTCCTCGACGCGCATCGAGGCGACCAACTGGGTCCTCTCCTCGGTCCTCGGCGGCATCGTCGGGATCCTCGTCGCGCCGATGACGACGCTGCTGCCCGACGTCTACACGCTGATGATCGTGCCGGCGCTCGGCGCCGCCGTGCTCGCCGGCTTCCGCTCCTTCTGGCTCGCCGTGCTCGGCGGCTTCGGGATCGCGATCAGCCAGTCGCTGCTGACCTACGCCGAGACGCAGAGCTGGTACCCGACGGCGAACGGCATCCCGCTGCCGGGGATCAAGGCGGCGCTGCCGTTCTTCGTGATCGCCGTCGTGCTGTTCGCGCGCGGCCGGCGGATGCCCGACCGCCTCACCGTCGCCGCCCCGAAGCTGCCTGCCGCGCCGCGCCCCTCGGCCGTCCGCGTGCGGATGATGATCAGCGCCGCGATCGCGATCGGCGCGCTCTCGCTGCTCGACTTCGGCTGGCGCCAGGCGACGATCAACACGATGATCGGCGCGATCGTCTGCCTCTCGCTCATCGTCGTCACCGGCTACATCGGTCAGCTCACCTTCGAGTCGATCACGCTCGGCGGGGTCGCCGCCTTCGTCGCCGCGCGGCTGTCGGAGGACTGGGGCATCGGGACCCCGATCGGCCCGCTGCTCGGCGTGCTGATCGCGACCGTCGTCGGCGTGCTCGTCGCGATCCCGGCGATCCGCATCCGCGGGATGCAGCTCGCCGTCGTGACGCTGGCCGGCGCCGTCGCGGTGCAGGAGGTGTGGTTCCGGCACCCCAACTGGGGCGGCGGGCTGCAGCCGGCGCGCGCGCCCGCGCCCGAGCTGTTCGGGATCCCGTTCGGCGCGACCGACTCCTTCTGGGCCGGCGACGGACAGGTGCCAGAGCCCGGCTTCGGGCTCGTCGTCCTCGCCGTGCTGCTGTTCGTCTCGATCCTCGTCGTCAACCTCCGCCGCAGCCCCTCCGGCATGCGGATGCTGGCGATCCGCTCGAACGAGAGCGCGGCGATCGGCGCCGGCGTCAACGTCGCGCGCGCGAAGCTGCAGGCGTTTGCGCTCGCCGGCTTCCTCGGCGGCATCGCGGGCGTGCTGTACGCCTACAGCTTCGGCGCGATCGGGCCGGAGCGCTTCAGCGCGATCACGGCCGTCTCGTTCCTCGCCGTCGCCTATCTCGGCGGCATCACGACCGTGACCGGCGCGGTGATCGCCGCGCTCGGCGTCACGCAGGGCGTGATGTTCCACCTCACGACGTCGGTCTTCGGGATCCCGAGCGAGTACTACATGCTCGCCGGCGGTCTCGGCGTCGTGACGGCCGTGCTGGCGGAGCCCGAGGGCGCCGCGGGCGTCTTCCGCCATCAATGGGACAGAGGGCGGGCGCGCTTCGCCGGGCGCTCGGCCAAGCGCGCGGCGGCGAGGCTGGCGCGATGAGCGGGCCGCTGCTGCACGGCCGCGGGCTGACCGTCCGCTACGGCGGCGTGACCGCCGTCAACGCCGTCGACCTCGATCTCGACGGCGGCCGCGTCACCGGGCTGATCGGCCCCAACGGCGCCGGCAAGACCTCGCTCGTCGACGCGATCACGGGCTTCGCGCCGCTGACCGGCACGCTCGAGCTGGAGGGCCGCGACGTGCTCGGCGTGCGCGCGCACGAGCGCGCCGAGCTGGGGATCGCGCGCACCTGGCAGGGCGTGCAGCTGTTCGCCGACCTGACGGTCGAGGAGAACCTGCGCGTCGCGCTGCGGCGGCCGGGGCGGCTGCAGTTCGCGCGCGACCTGCTGCGGGTCCGCGGCGACGGTCCCGACGCCGTCACGCAGGAGCTGCTGGAGCGGTTCGAGCTGGACGGCGTCGCCGAGCGGCTGCCGAACGCGATCACCCACGTCCAGCGTGTCGTCACCGGCCTGGCGCGCGCGGTCGCCGTGCGCCCGCGGGTGCTGCTCGTCGACGAGCCGGCCGCTGGGCTGTCGGAGGCCGAGGGGCGCAGGCTCGCCGTCCACCTGCGCGCGCTCGCCGACGACGGCGCCGCGGTGCTCGTGATCGACCACGACATGGGCTTCGTGCTCGGCCTCTGCGACGAGGTCGCCGTGCTCGACTTCGGCAGGCTGATCGAGCGCGGCAGCCCGCAGCAGATCCGCGCCTCGGCCGCGGTCGCGGAGGCGTACCTCGGGGTCGGGGACGCTGACGCCGACGCACCCGCGCAGGCCCCGCCGCAGCAGATCGAGGTCGTCGCGGAGCCGACCGTCCTGGCGGTCGAGGGCCTCCACGCCGGCTACGACGGCCTCGACGTCGTGCACGGCATCGACCTGCGCGTCGGCGCCGGCGAGGTCGTCGCGCTGCTCGGCGCCAACGGCGCCGGCAAGACGACGACGCTGCTGGCGATCTCCGGGCTCGTCTCCGCGCGCGGCGTGGTGCGGGTCGGCGACACCGACGTCAAGGGCTGGGCGACCGAGAAGATCGCCCGCGCCGGCGTCGCGCACGTGCCCGAGAACCGCGAGCTGTTCGGCGAGCTGACCGTCGCCGAGAACCTGCGGCTGGCCGCCCGCTCGCGCGAGGAGCTGGCGCGCGTGCTGGCGATCTTCCCGGCGCTGGCGGCGATCAGCGGCCGGCGCGCGTCGGTCCTCTCCGGCGGCGAGCAGCAGATGCTGGCGATCGCGCGCGGGCTGGCGATGGCGCCGCGCCTGCTGATGATCGACGAGATGAGCCTCGGCCTCGCGCCGCTGATCGTCGAGCAGCTGCTCGCGACGCTGCGCGAGGTCGCGCTCGCCTCCGGCTGCGGCGTGCTGCTCGTCGAGCAGCACGTCCACCGCGCGCTCGACGTCGCCGACCGCGCCTACCTGCTCGCCGACGGGCGCGTGACCGCGCAGGGCCCGGCCGCGGCGATGCGCGACGAGATCGGCGAGCTGACCGCCGGCTACCTCGGCGACGACGACCTTCTGACCCAATCCGATCCCTCAAGGAGCCACGCATGACCTCACCCTCTCCCGATCGCGTGTCGCTGCAGCTCGCCGCGCAGCACGGCGAGGAGGAGCTGCTGCGCGCGCACGTGCGGCAGCTCGCCGAGGTCTGGGCCGCCGCCCTCGGGCCGGAGGTCTCGGTGCGCGCGACCGTGCGCCGGCCGGTGACCGACCTCGCCGAGACGCACTTCCGCGAGCTGCTGCCGAACCTGCGGCCGTTCGACGCGACGCTCGACGCGTGGGGGCCGGCGCGGCTGAAGATCGCGGCGACCGTCGGCGCGCTCGTCGAGGGTCTGGCGGAACCGGTGATCGACGAGCGCCGCTCGCGCATCCTCGTCGGCCGCCAGATGGACGTGAAGGAGGGCGACGGCCCGTTCGTCGTCACCTTCCTGCAGAACCCGCGCGAGGACTTCTCGCGTGAGCAGTTCCTGACCCGCCTGCGCGAGCGCCACGTCACGATCGCGCTGCCCGACGACCCCGACGGGAGACCGGTCGCCAACCGCCTCGCCGGCTTCCGCTTCACGACCGTCGACGGCGAGCGCAGCGCGCTGGCGGCGGAGGCCACCGGGCTGGCGGCCGCGCCGTTCCATGCGCTCTCCGAGCCCCACTACGACGACGTCGCGCACTTCCGCAGCGTCACGTGCGACCCGGCCGTGCGGACGGCGGTGACCGCGGACGAGCTGGAGTTCCTCGACCACGAGCGCTCGGCGGCGACGACCTCCGAGACGATCTTCGTCGTGCGCGCCGAGCCGGCGGCCGCCTGATGCCGGAGGTCGTCTACGCGCCGGGTCCGCTGCCGCCGGAGACCGACGTGCTGATCGCCGGCGCCGGCCCGGTCGGCGCCGTCCTCGCGCTCGACCTCGCGCGCCGCGGCGTGCGGACGGTCGTCGCCGAGCAGTACCTGAACGTGCCCGAGCACAACGTGCGGGCGCAGAACCTCAGCATGCACAGCATGGAGCGGCTGCGTGCGCTCGGCGTCGCCGAGCGCGTCCGCGCGCACCGCAGCAGCGTGCCGCAGGAGTGGTTTCAGGAGATGGCCTTTCGCACGTCGATCGCCGGTCGCGCGCTGGCGCGGCTCGCCCGCCCGGGCGAGCTGGGCGGCTGGCGTGAGGTCGCCGTCGAGAACCACCACATCCAGCCGCAGTACCTGACGACCCGCGCGCTGCGCGAGGCGGCCGCCGAGGCGGGCGCGACGATCGTCAGCGGGGTCCAGCTGACCGATCACGACGACAGCGGCGAGGCGGTTCGCGCGACCTTCCGCGACGCCCGCGACGGCCGCCGTCACACGGTGCGGGCGCGCTACCTCGTCGGCTGCGACGGCGGCGCCAGCGCCGTGCGCGAGCGCGCCGGAATCACCCGCGACGTCTCGCAGCAGGCCGGCCACTTCGCCAACGTCCACATTCGCGTTCCCGAGCTGTTCGAGCGCCTGGGGACCGCACCGGCGGCGATCAACTTCGTCGTCAACGAGCGGGCGCAGAGCATCTTCCTCGCGTACGAGGCCGACCGCTGGCGGTTCGGGATCGGCCCGTTCGCGAGCGAGGCCGAGATCGACGAGCGCGCCGTGCGCGACGCGATCGACGCCGTCCTCGGCGCCGACGTCGGCGCGACGATCGAGTCGTACTCCAGCTACGCCGCGCGCTGCGAGATCGCGAGAGGCTACCGGCGCGGCCGCGTGCTGCTGGCCGGCGACGCGGCGCACCTGTTCCCGCCGAACATGGGCCAGAACATGAACGTCGGGATCGGCGACGCCGCCAACCTCGCGTGGAAGCTCACCGCCGTGCTGGAGGGCTGGGGCGGGGAGGCGCTGCTCGACAGCTACGACGTCGAGCGCCGGCCGATCGCCTGGCAGACCGGGCTGCGGTCGCTGGAGACGGTGGTCGAGCAGCACGAGGCGCTGGCCGAGATCATCGCGCGGCGGCGCGACGACCTCGCCGACCCGGGCTCGCCCGCGGCCGACGTCGCGCTCGCGCAGGAGGTCGCGGCGACCTTCCTGCCGCGCTGGAGATCGGAGGGCGTCGTGCTCGACCAGCGCTACGACGGCTCGCCGATCGTCGCGGCCGACGGCACGGTCGCCCCGGTCTGGAGCAGCGGCGACTACGCGCCGCTGGCACGCCCCGGCCATCGCGCGCCGCACGCCGAGGTCGACGGCGTCCCGCTCTACGACCTGCTCGACGCGGCCGGTCCCGGGTACGCGCTGCTGCGGCTGGGCGGCGACGGCGCCGCTCTCGACGCGGATGGCGCCGACGCCGACGCCGACGACGCGACCGGCCTGCTCGAAGCCGCCCGCGCCCAGCGCCTCCCGCTCGCCGAGCTGCGCCTGTCCGACCCGGCGCTGCGCGAGCTGTACGGTGCGCCGATGGTGCTCGTCCGGCCCGATCGCCACGTCGCCTGGCGCGGCACCGCCGCGCCGCCCGACCCGGACGCGCTGATCGCGACGCTGCGGGGTGCGGCATGAGCGCCGCGGGCGGCGCGATCCACCGCCTCTCGGCGGTCGAGATCGCGGCCGGGATCCGCGCGCGCAGCTTCTCCGTCGTGGAGGTGCTGAGCGATCACCTCGACCGCATCGACGCGGTCAACCCGCGGCTGAGAGCGATCGTCACGCTCGACGCCGACGGCGCGCGCGCGGCCGCCCAGGAGGCCGATCGCGCGCTCGCGCGCGGCGAGGCGCACGGCGCGCTGCACGGGCTGCCGATCGCGATCAAGGACCTCGTCGACACGGCCGGGATCCGCACGACCTACGGCTCGCCGCTGTTCGCCGACCACGTGCCGACGCGCGACGCGCTGCTGGTGCAGCGGCTGCGGCAGGCGGGGGCGATCGTGATCGGCAAGACGAACACGTCGGAGTTCGGCGCCGGCTCGCAGACCTTCAACGAGGTCTTCGGGACGACGCGCAACCCGTACGACCTCGCCCGCACCCCCGGCGGC
Organism: Conexibacter stalactiti; assembly: GCF_033542075.1. Lineage (NCBI taxonomy): Bacteria > Bacillati > Actinomycetota > Thermoleophilia > Solirubrobacterales > Conexibacteraceae > Conexibacter > Conexibacter stalactiti. The sequence continues at coordinate 41,403 of NZ_JAWSTH010000023.1, read as the reverse complement.
TCCAGCGGCGGCGCGGCGGCGGCGGTCGCGGCGCGGATGCTGCCGCTGGCCGACGGCTCCGACCTCGCCGCGAGCGTGCGCAACCCGGCGTCCTTCTGCAACCTCGTCGGGATCCGGCCGACGCCCGGTCGCATCCCCGCGGACCCCGGCGTCGCCGATCCGTGGAGCCCGTTCGGCGTGACGGGCACCTTCGGCCGCTCCGTCGCCGACGCGACGCTGCTGCTGGGCGCGCTCGCCGGCCGCGACCCGCGCGCGCCGCTGAGCGCGCTCGACGAGCTGCCGGCGCAGTTGGAGGAGCGGCTCGACGGAGCGGTCGCTGGCACGCGCGTGGCGTGGAGCCGGGACCTCGGCGGGCTGCCGGTCGAGCCGGCCGTGACCGCCGCGCTCGAACCGGCGCGCGCCGTGCTCGCGTCGCTCGGCTGCGAGCTGCGCGACGCCGAGCCGGACCTGGCCGTCGCCGATGAGGCGTTCGACACGCTGCGCGCGGTCGCGTTCGTCGCCGCGCACGGCGCGAAGGTCGCCGAGACGCCCGACCAGGTCAAGCAGACGATCCACTGGAACGTCGACCGCGGCCGCGCGCTCGACGGCGAGGCGGTCGCGCGCGCGATCTCGCTGCGCGGCCGCGCCTTCCACGAGCTGCGGAGCTTCCTCGACGACCACGACGTGCTGGCGCTGCCGACCTCGCAGGTCGTGCCGTTCCCCGTCGAGGTCGAGTGGCCGAGCGAGATCGCGGGCGAGCGGATGGAGCACTACATCGCGTGGCTGCGCTCCTGCTCGCGCATCACGGTGACCGGCCATCCGGCCGTCTCGGTGCCGGCCGGGTTCACGCCCGAGGGGCTGCCGGTCGGCCTCCAGCTCGTCGGTCGTCATGGCGGCGAGGCGGCGCTGCTGCGGGTGGCGAGCGCGCTCGAACGTGCGCTCGCGCCGCAGACCCCGCGCGAGCCGGTCCTCTAACCGGCTCGCCGCTCCAGGTAGCGCTGCCAGCCCATCGCCTGCATCACGGCGAAGCGACGGCCGGTCAGGCCGATCCGCTCCCATGGGCGGCCCCAGTCGAGCGCGGTCGTCAGCTCCCAGGCGGTCGCGTCCGGCCGCCTGGCGAGCACCGCGGCAGTCCGCGCGAGCCGCTCGTCCTGTTCGCCGAGCGTGCGCGCGACGACGGCCGCCACGTCGCCGAAGCGGTACTGGTGGCCGGGCAGCACCTGGTCGATCGGCAGCGCGGCGAGCCGCCGCAGCGAGTCGCGCAGCTGCGCGACCGGATCGTCGTCGTCGTCGCTGACGAGCCCGACCTGCACCTCGCCCTCCGGCAGCAGCACGTCGCCGCCGATCAGCAGCCGGCGCGAGCGATCCAGCAGCGAGACGTGGCCGCGCGCGTGGCCGGGGGTCCACAGCAGCTCCAGCTCCAGGCTGCCGAGGCGCAGCGTCTCGCCGTCGGCGAGGAAGCTGTCGACGAGCAGGTCGTCGCTGTGGGCGGCGAGCGCGCGCGAGGAGGCGACCATCTCCTCCAGCACCGCCGGCGGCAGCCCGGCGAGCGTCAGCTCCCGTTCGAGCTGGTCGAAGAAGCTGCCGCGCAGCGGCCGCTGGAGCTGGAAGGCATCGAGCGGGTGGATCGCGATCGGCGCCCCTGACGCCTCGCGCACGCGCGCGGCGAGCCCGATGTGGTCGGGGTGGTTGTGCGTCAGCACGAGGTGGGTGACGTCGCCGATGCGATGGCCGGCGGCGGCGAGCCCGGCCAGCAGCGCCTCCCAGCTCAGCTCGTCGGCGTAGCCGGCATCGACCAGCACGACGCCGTCGTCGTGGCGCAGCAGGTGGACAAAGACCGACAGCACCGGGCTGCCGGCGAGCGGCAGCGGCACCGCCCAGATGCCGTCGCACACCATTTCGGGCGCGCCGACCTCGCGGGCATGGAAGGCGGCGCGGTGGACGGAGGCAGTGGTCATCGCTATATTCACAACATACCGAATGGTCGGAATCAAGTGATCGGGACCGTTCGGGAGGTGGAGGAGCCAGGAATGGAGAGAGCAGCATGAGCGAGCAGCGCATGGGCTTCTGGGCATGGGCGCAGGCTGAGCCGAACCGCCCGGCCGTCGTCGACGCCCGCGGTCGCACGCGCACCTACGGCGAGCTGGACGCCGAGGTCAACCGCCTCACCCACGGCCTGCGCGAGGTCGCGGGCCTCGGCGTCGGCGACACCGTCGCGTGCGTGATGACCAACGGCATCCCGATGCTGTCGCTCTACCTCGCCGCGATGCAGTCCGGCCTCTACCTCGTGCCGGTCAACTACCACCTGACCGCGGCCGAGATCCGCTACATCGTCGAGGACTCCGGCGCGTCCGCCGTGCTCTGCTCCGGGCGCGTCGCCGATGTCGTGCGCGAGGCGGTCGACGACCGCGCGATCGTCTTCTGCGACGGCGGCGCGGTCGGGCTGCGCGACCTCACCGAGCTGACCGGCGGCCAGCCCGCCGCCCGTCCGCAGAGCACCGCCGCCGGCTCCCTGATGCAGTACACCTCCGGCACGACCGGCCGCCCGAAAGGCGTCAAGCGGCCGCTCAGCGGCCAGGACGCCGACGCCGGCGCGCACGTCTACGAGTGGCTGTTCGACGCGCTCGGGATCGGCCAGGACTTCGCGCGCTGGTGCGTCGCTTCGCCGATGTACCACACCGCCAACATCACGCCGGCCTCCGGCGCGCTCCACCTCGGCGGTTCGGTCGTGCTGATGGAGGGGTGGACGCCGGAGCTGTTCCTCGAGACGGTGCAGCGCGAGCGCGTCACCGGCACGCACATGGTGCCGACGCAGTTCCACCGCCTGCTGGCGCTCGACGCCGACACGCGCGCCGGCTACGACACCTCGTCGCTGCGCTACGTGCTGCACGGCGCCGCGCCCTGCCCGCCGGCCGACAAGCGCGCGATGATCGACTGGTTCGGCCCGATCGTCTACGAGTACTACGGCTCGACCGAGGTCGGCTCGACCGTCGCGACGCCGCAGCAGTGGCTGGAGCGGCCGGGCACCGTCGGCCTGCCGATGTCGATCTCGGAGCTGAGGATCCTCGACGAGCGCGGGGAGGAGGTGCCCGCCGGCACCGAGGGGATCGTCTACATGCGCCAGGGCGAGGATCGGATGGAGTACCACAACGATCCCGCCAAGACCGACGGCGTCCGCTCCGGCCGGCTGCTGACCGTCGGCGATCGCGGCTACGTCGACGACGACGGCTTCCTCTTCCTGACCGGCCGCGTCAGCGACATGATCATCGTCGGCGGCGTCAACACCTACCCGGCCGAGATCGAGGCGACGCTGCTGGAGCACCGCTGGGTGCTCGACGCCGGCGTCGCCGGGGTCCCCGACGGCGACCTCGGCGAGGTCCCCGAGGCGTGGATCCAGCCTGCCCTCGGCGCGCCCGACGCGGAGCGGCTGCGGGCCGAGCTGGCCGCCTTCTGCGAGCAGCGGCTGGCGCGCCACAAGCGCCCGCGGCAGATCCACCTGCGCGAGAGCCTCCCGCGCGACCCCAACGGCAAGCTCTACAAGCAGCGGCTGACCGCCGAGCGGTCGCCCGTCCACACCTGACGCGCAGGAGAGACGCGTGGATTTCGACGACACCCCCGAGGAGGCCGAGTTCCGTGCGCGCGCGGCGGCCTGGCTCGACGCGAACCTGACCGACGTGCCCGAGCAGGAGGGGCTCGACCAAGAGCGGCGCGAGGAGTGGTCGCGCCTGTGGCAGCAGCGCCTCTCCGACGGCGGCTGGACCGGTCTCACTTGGCCGGTCGAGCACGGCGGCCACGGCAAGGAGGTCGTCTTCGAGGCGATCTTCAACGAGGAGTGCGCCAAGCGCCGCACCCCGTACGCGCAGAACGGCGTCGCCCTGCTGCTGGCCGGGCCGACGATCATGGCCCACGGCACGCCGGCCCAGAAGGAGCGCTACCTCGGCCGGATCCTGCGCAGCGAGGAGTACTGGTGCCAGGGCTTCTCCGAGCCCGACGCCGGCTCCGACCTCGCCTCGCTGCGGACGATGGCGAAGAAGACCGACGGCGGCTGGCTGATCAGCGGCGAGAAGGTCTGGACCTCCAACGCCCACAACGCGACGAAGTGCATGCTGCTTGCGCGCACCGACCGCGAGGCGCCCAAGCACAAGGGCATCACCTACTTCCTCGCCGACATGGAGCAGATCGACGTGCGGCCGCTGGTGATGACCAACGGCGACGCCGAGTTCAACCAGATGTACCTCGACGACGTCTTCGTCTCCGACGACGACGTGCTCGGCGAGGTGAACGACGGCTGGAAGGTGACGCTCACCACGCTCGCGTACGAGCGCGGCGGGTTGGCGCTGTCGCTGTGCGTGTGGGCGCGACAGGCGGTCGACGCGGTCGTCGAGGCGGCGCGCACGCGCGGCCTGCTCGACGATCCCGGCGTCGCCGACGCGGTCGGCGCGCTCGACGCCGACGCCGAGGCGCTGCGGATCGGCTCGCTGCGCGCGATGTCGGAGGCGAGCCCCGGCCCCGAGACCTCGGTCGGCAAGCTGCTGTGGGCGAGAACGGTGCAGGACGCGACCCGCCTCGGGCTCGAGCTGATGGGCCCGGCCGCGCCGCTGGTCGACGAGCCGCAGGCGATTTCGCTGCTGCACCACTACCTGCGCTCGCGCGGCCACACGATCGAGGGCGGCACCGACGAGGTGCAGAAGTCGATCCTCGCCGAGCGCGTGCTCGCGCTCCCCCGCTCGCGCTGACCCTTCGACCTGGAGAGCACCTGAGATGCGCGCAACCTTCACTCCCGAGCAGGTCGAGATCGACCGCACGATCGCCGAGATGTCGGCCGGCGGCCTGCTCGACGCCCGCCACTGCCTCGAGCACGGCTTCCGCGAGCCGGCCTTCGACGCCGCGCTGCTGGCCGACTACGGCCAGCTCGGCCTGCCCGAGGCGGCCGGCGGCTTCGGCTCGAGCCTCGTCGACCTCGCGATCGCGGTCGAGGCGCTCGGCCGCACGCTCGCGCCGTCACGGCTGCCGGCGCAGGCAGCCGCGATCCAGCTCGCCGCCGCGGCCGGAATCGACGTCAGCGACGCGTCCGAGGGCCGCGCCCGCTGGACGATCGCCGCCGACGAGCCGGCCGCCGACGGGCCATCGGGGTGGGCGGCTTCGCTGGACGGCTCTGCTTTGAGCGGGTTCAAGACGCTCGTGCCGCATGCCGGAGGCGCGGACGCGCTGGTGGTCGTGGCCGGGGAGGAGGTGGCGTTGGTGCGGGCGCCCTCGCCGACAGCGCGCACTTCGCTCGACCCGACGCGGCCGGTCTGGGACATGCAGCTCGACGGGCTCGACGTGCTGGCGTCCGGGCCGCTCGGCGACGGACTGCTGCGGGCGACCGTCGTCGCCGCGGCCGACCTCTGCGGCGCCGGCCTCGGCGCGGTGCGGCTCGGCGCCGACTACGCGCGCGAGCGCAAGCAGTTCGGCAAGCCGATCGGCTCCTTCCAGGCGGTCGCCTTCCAGCTCGTCGACGCCTTCGTCGGCGTCAAGGCGGCGTGGGACCTGACGCTGTTCGCGGCGTGGGCGGTCGAGCAGGGCGACCCGCGGGCGGCGTCGGCGGTCCACGGCGCGAAGGCGCGCGCCGGCCAGGCGGCGCTGTTCGCCGCCGAGCGCTGCACGCAGGTGCACGGCGGCATGGGCATCACGCTGGAGGCCGACCCGCACCTCTTCAGCCGCCGCGCGCTCGGTTCTGACGCCTGGCTCGGCAGCGCCCGCTGGCACCGCCGCACCCTCGGCCGCATGCGCTTGGCGGGCGTCGCGGAGCCCGTCCCCGCCTGACGCGCCGCGCCAGGCCGCGGCGCGCCGCCCGGCCCCCGCGCGGTCCGCCCCGCCGCCCGCCCGCGCGACGCCCCCAGATGACTGGCGGTTTGTTCATCGCATGGATGAACAAACCGCCGGTCCTCCGAGCGTCAGCGGCCGAGGAAGCGCTCCACGGTCGCGGCGAACGCGGGCGCGGTGACGTGCTCGGCGAGCGCCGACCACTCGCGCGCGAGGTCGGCGGCGAGCGTGCCGTCGGCGTCGCGGGTCGCGCGGGTGAGGGCGAGGATGCGGGCGGTGGTGGCGGCGTCGGGCACGGTCAGCCGCTCGACGAGCAGGTCGACCGCGGCGACGAGCGCGTCGTCGTCGGCGACGGCGTTGACGAGGCCGAGCGCGAGCGCCTGCTCGGCGCTGAGGTCGCCGCCGGTCAGCAGCAGCTCGCTCGCGGCGCGCGCGCCGACGATCCGCGGCAGCCGCGCGCTGGAGCCCCAGCCGGGGACGATCCCGTGGCGCGCGTGGCCGTCGCCGACGCGCGCCGAGCGGGCCGCGACGACGAGGTCGGCGGCCAGCATCAGCTCGAAGCCGCCGGCGTAGGCGGCGCCGTTGACGGCCGCGATCACCGGCTCGCGGCGCCCGCGACGGCATCCACGAGCGCCCGCCCGCGCGCGAGGTAGGAGAGCAGGGCTTCGTCGCGGGCGCTCGTCGCGCCAGGCGCTGCCGCCGCGCGCGGCTCGGCGTCCGCGACGCGCGTGGCCGCCGCCATCACCTCAGCCCCCGCGCGCATGTCGGCGCCGGCGCAGAAGGCGCGGCCGCTGCCGGTCAGCACCAGCGCGCGCACGGCGTCGTCGGCGGCGCCGCGGGTGAGCCAGGCGCGCAGCCCGTCGATCACCTCGGGGCCGCAGGCGTTGCCGCGCTCCGGCCGCGCGATCCGCGCCCATAACGCCGCGCCCCGCACCTCGATCTCCACACCCTCAGACGTCATTTCATACCGATCGGTTTGACAACGACTGGCGCTGAACCTAACATACCGTCCAGTCGGAATCTACGGCGATGCAAGCCCTGGGAGGACCACGGTGAAGTTCGGAATCATGAATCTCTTCCCAGGTGGGGAGGGCGAATCGGATCAGCGCGTCCTGCACGAGACGCTGGAGGAGATCGCACTCGCGGACGAGCTCGGGTTCGACTCCGTCTGGCTCGCCGAGCACCACTTCTCGCGCTACGGCGTGCTCGGCAGCCCGATCAACTTCGGGATGGCGATCGCGGAGCGCACGCAGCGGATCACGATCGGCACCGCGGTGCTCGTGCTCCCCTTCTACGACCCCGTCCGGCTGGCTGAGGACATCGCGACGCTCGACGTGCTGTCGGGCGGGCGCGTGCAGATCGGCGTCGGGCGCGGCTACCAGCCGAAGGAGTTCGCCGGCTTCCGCGTGCCGCTGGAGGAGTCGCGCCAGCGCTATCAGGAGGTGCTCGACGTCCTGCGTCTCGCGCTGACGGAGGAGAACTGGTCCTACGAGGGCGAGATCTTCAAGTACGAGAACATGACGACCTACCCGCGGCCGCTCACGCCCGGCGGTCCGCTGATCCTCGAAGGCACGGTCTCGCCGGAGAACTTCAAGGATCGCGGCACCCGTGGTCAGCCGATCATCACCTCGCCGAACTTCACCCCGCTCGGCCTGATGAAGCGCAACTTCGACCTGTACCGTGACGCGATGGCGGCCAACGGCCATGACCCGGACGCGCACGACCTGCCGTTCATGCAGCAGGTCTGGTGCGGCGAGGGAGAGGCAGGGCTGCGCGGCGCCGCGCAGGCGGCGCTGGAGTACTACCAGTCGGTCGGCAAGGTGATCCCCGGCTCCGAAGAGGCGATCGACGCCGAGCGCGACTACTACGAGAAGGTCGCCGAGAACATCCGCCTGCTGACGCTCGAGCAGACGCTGACGCACGGCGGCAACTTCGGCGATCCCGCGCGCGTCGCCGACACGATCCACCAGTTGCGCGAGCAGCTCGGCATCAACCACTACATCGGCTGGCTGCGGATCCCGTCGATGTCGCGCAAGGAGGCGCTGCGCTCGATGGAGCAGTTCGCCACCGAGGTGATCCCGCAGTTCAAGCAGGCGCCGGCCGCGTCGTCGGCGGTCGCCGGGGCGACGAGCGCGTAGCGCGCGGCACGCGATGCGCGTCTCCGTCTTCCTCAGCGCGCAGTTCCCGCCCGAGCAGTCGGCGCAGGAGGGGCTGGCGGCCGTCGTCGAGCAGGCGCGGCTCGCCGACCGCCTCGGCTTCGACGCCGTCTTCCTCGGTCACCACTTCCTCGCGCACTCGGCCTTCCTGCAGCCGCTGGAGCTGGCCGGCTACCTCGCGGCGGCGACCGAGCGGGTGCGGATCGGCTTCGGGATCCTGCTCGCGCCGCTCTACAACCCGCTCGCGCTCGCCGAGCAGCTGGCGACGCTCGACGTGCTCTCCGGCGGCCGCATGGTCGTCGGGATCGGCGCCGGCTACCGCAGACGCGAGACCGACGCCTTCGGCGTCGAGTGGGGCGATCGGATCCGGCGGCTGCGCGAGTACGTGCCGCTGATGCGGGCGCTGTGGAACGGCGAGACGATCGACGCCGAGGGCACGTGGGGCAGAGTCCGCAACGCCTCGCTGCCGCTCAGATGCGTGCAGCCCGGCGGCCCGCCGATCTGGATCGGAGCCTTCGCCGAGCCGGCGATCAGACGCGCGGCGGCGCTGAACACGAGCTGGCTGATCGGGCCCGAGGGCGATGACGCGGCGATCGCGCAGCGGCTCGGCCTCTTCCGCGCGACGCTGACCGAGCATGGCCACTCGCTCGACCGCCCGTACCCGATGAGCCGCGAGGCCTGCGTCGGCGACACGACCGAGGCGGCGCGGGCGCTGATCCGGCCGCACCTGGAGGCGCAGTATGCCGCCTACAAGTCGTGGGACACCGCGCAGCAGGTCGAGGTCGACTCCTATCTCGACGAGCACTGCGTCGTCGGCGACGCCGACCGCGTCGTGGCGCGAATCGAGCGGCTGGAGCGCGAGCACGGCATCACCGACCTGGCGCTGCGGCTCCAGTTCATGGGGATGCCGCACGCGCAGGCGCTCGACCAGATCCGCCGCTTCGGGGAGGACGTGATCCCCCGTCTGACGCCCGCTTCGGCGTCCTCCGCGACTTCCACATTCTGACCGGTCGGTTTTGTAGACTCGACCGGCTATGGCCCCGAGAACTCAGACGCCGAGAAGAAAGACGCGCGGGAGCTACGACCCCGAGCAGACGCGCCAACTGCTGCTCGACAGCGCCTTGGAGCTGTTCGGCGACCAGGGCTTCCACGGCACCTCCGTGCAGGAGATCGTCGAGCGCGCGCAGGTCACGAAGGGTGCCTTCTACCACCACTTCGAGAGCAAGCAGGACGTGCTCAGCCTCATCCACGACGAGTTCCTCGACGTGCAGCGCGAGGCGATAGAGCGGATCCTCGAGGAGGTCGAGTCGCCGGTCGAGCAGCTGCGCGAGGTGATCCGCGAGTCAGTCCTGACCGTCACGCGCTACCGCCAGCACGTCGCCGTCTTCTTCCAGGAGCGGCGCTACCTGACCGGCAGACCGGCCGCCGACGTAAAGCGCAAGCGCGACAAGCTCGACAAGGCGATGGACGACATCGTGATCGCCGGCGTCGAGCAGGGCCTCTTCGACGCCCGCATCACGCCGCGCGTCGCCGTCTTCGGCGTCGTCGGCATGTCGGCGTGGGTCCACCAGTGGTACCGCGAGGACGGCACGATGTCGGCCGAGCAGGTCGCCGACGACCTCGCCAACCTCGCGCTCGACGGCCTCGTCGTCCGCTGAGGCGCCGCCCCGCGCCCGTCCGCGGGGCGAGCACTGCAGGTCTGCTGCTGCATGGCCGTAGTAGACCTGCGGAGGTCGTGGGTGGGGCGCGGCGCTTGACCGCGCGCGCCCGCGGCGGTACGCTCAATACCGACTGGACGGTATGAACTGGGAGAGAGAGCTGCCGTGAACCTCGCCACCGACCTCGAGCGCCGCGCAGCCGAGGTGCCCGATCGCATCGGCCTCCACTTCGAGGACGGTCGCGCCTGGAGCTACGCGCAGATCGACGCCGAGGCGTCGGCGTACGCCCGCGCCCTCGCCGCCGCCGGCATGCAGCGGGGCGAGCGCGTCGCGCTCTACCTCGCCAACACGCCCGAGCTGGCCTTCGCGATCTACGGCGCCTGGAAGCTCGGCGCCGTGCCGGTCACGATCAGCGGCCTCTACAACGGCGCCGAGCTGAGCGAGTCGATCGCCAAGACCGCGCCGGTGCTGCTCGTCACCGACGAGCACGACCGCGACGCGCGCGACGCCGCGCTCGCCGCGAGCGACCTGAGGCTGCTGACGCAGGCGCAGCTGAGCGCGCCAGGCAACGCCCGCGCCCACCTGGCCGCGGCCGCGGCGAACGCCGAGGACGAGGCCGTGATCCTCTTCACCGGCGGCACGACCGGTCGGCCGAAGGCGGTCAGCGTCACGCACGGCGGCGTGCAGGAGTCGCTCGCGCGGCTGGCGCGCGCCTCCAAGGGCAGAGCCGGCCCCTACGCCGCCGCGCCCGACGGCACGCCGCCCAACCTCGTCGCGCTGCCGCTGTTCCACAGCGGCGGTCAGCACACGCTCCTGTTCGCCTTCCACGTCGGCCGCGCCGCGGTGCTGTGGGAGCGCTTCCGCGTCTCGACGCTCGAGCGGCTGCTGGAGCAGCACCAGTTCGACAGCCTCTTCCTGCTGCCGACGATGCTCTACGACGTCGTCCACGCCGACGACTCGCCCGACCTCGCCTCGGTCCGCTCGGTGCTGGTCGCCGGGCAGGCGCTCAGCATCCACCTGCGGCGCCAGTTCGAGGAGCGGTTCGGGATCCCGATCGTGATGAACTACGGCTCGACCGAGACCGGCCACATCGCCGGCTGGACGGCGCAGGACATGAAGGCCGGGCTGTGGAAGGCGGGCTCGGCCGGCCGCCTCTACGCCGGCGTAGAGCTGGAGGTGCGCGACGACGACGGCGCCGCGCTGCAACGCGGCGAGACCGGCGAGATCGTCGTCCGCTCGGCGATGACGAAGGGCTACGTCGACGACGCCGCCGCCTCCGGCGAGCTGGTGCGCGACGGCTGGGTCCACTCCGGCGACATGGGCTACGTCGACGACGATGGCGTCCTCTTCCTCGTCGGGCGCAAGCGCGACATGATCAAGTGCGGCGGCTTCCAGGTCTGGCCGGAGGAGATCGAGGAGGAGCTGCGCGCCCATCCGCTCGTGCGCGACGTGCGCGTCGTCGGGGTCGAGGACGAGCGGCTCGGCGAGATCCCGCAGGCGATCGTCGTGCGCGAGCACGGCGTCGGCGAGCGCGCGTCCGACGACGAGGTCGCCGCGACGCTGCTCGCCTACGTGCGCCAGCGGCTCTCCCACTTCAAGGCGCCGCGCAGCTGGGCGTTCATCGACGAGCTGCCGCGCAGCGAGGCCGGCAAGGTGCGGCGCGACGCGCTCGCGGCCGCCGGCGCCCGCGCGGTGGAGGCATGAGCATGCGCTTCGGGATCATGGCCTCGCACCAGTGGCCGTTCGACGAGGACCTGCGCAGACATGTCGATGAGCTGGTCGAGCTGGTCCAGCTGGCCGAGCAGCTCGGCTACGACTCGACCTGGGTGATCAACCACTTCGTCTCCAACCTCGCGACGCCGCAGCCGATCTCGATGGCGGCGAAGCTGATCGAGAACACCGAGCGGATCACCGTCGGCACCGGCATCCTGCTGCTGCCGTTCTTCCACCCGGTCCACATCGCGGAGGAGTTCGCGACGCTCGACCAGTTCTCCGGCGGGCGCGTCGTGCTCGGCGTCGCCGCCGGCTACCGCGAGCACGAGTTCGAGGCGTTCGGGATCGACATCGACGAGCGCTTCAAGCGGCTCGACGAGGGGATCCGGATCATCCGTGCGCTGTGGAGCGGCGAGCGCGTCAGCTTCGACGGCGAGATCTGGTCGTTCACCGACCAGCGGATCGGCGTGCCGCCGCTGTCCCCCGGCGGCCCGCCGATCTGGGTGGGGGCGGGCGGCAGGCATGCCGTCCGCCGCGCCGCCCGCCTCGGCGACGCCTGGTACGCGCCCGGCAACGCGCCGAGCCCGAGATACCTCGCCAAGCACACGGCGATCTACGACGAGGCGCTCGCCGAGTACGGCAGGAGAGCGGCGGAGCGGCCGCTCGGCGTCGAGCTGTACTGCGCGCCGACGACCGCGCAGGCGATCGAGGAGGCGCTGCCGCACGCCCGCCGCGAGTACCACACCTACGCCGAGTATCCGGCGCTCGCGTGGCAGCGCGACCGCTTCGACGAGCTGGTCGCCAACACGCTGCTGCTCGGCTCGCCGGAGGACCTGATCGAAAGGATCCGCGGCTACCGCGCGCTCGGCTTCGACCACCTGATCTTCCGCCCCTTCTGGCTCGGCATGCCGATGGCGCAGGCGCGCGCGTCGATCAGGCTGTTCGCCGAGGAGGTCATGCCGGTGCTGCGGGCGGAGGCGGGGTGAGCGGGCGTGGCCGGGCGCGCTGAGCGGCGCGGGCGGCGCGGTCGCGTGGCTCAGCCGAGCAGCGCGTCGACGGCGCGGCGGACCGCTTCGGCCTCGGCGGCCTCTGGCGAGGCGGCGGCGAGCGCGCGGTAGAGCGCCTTCGTCTCGCGCACGGCCTCCGGCGCGTGACCGGCGATCGTCGCCGCGAGCGCGGCGACCTCGCCGGCGAGCGCCTCGTCGGCGACGACGCGGCTGAAGAGGCCGGCAGCGCGCGCGGCCTCGGCGTCCTGCGGCGCGCCGCTCAGCAGCCAGTCGAGCGCGACCTTCGGCGGCAGCGTCGCGAGCAGGTCGAGCATCACGATCCCGGGCACGACGCCGTGCGCGATCTCCGGCAGCGCGACGACGGCGCCGCGGCCGGCGAGCACGACGTCGCAGCGCGCGATCAGCCCCAGCCCGAAGCCCATCGCGCCGCCCTGGACGGCGGCGATCGTCGGCTGCGGCGCGGCCGCGAGGTCGGCCAGCAGGCGGCGGTTGGCGTCGAACGACGCCTGCACCGCGGCGCGGTCGCCGCCGGCCTGCATCGCGGCGATCTCGCGCAGGTCCCAGCCGGCGCAGAAGACCGGCCCCTCGGCGGCGAGCACGATCGCGCGGCAGCGCTCGTCGGCGGTCGCGGCACGCAGCGCGGCGTGGAGCGCGGCGGCGGTCGCGTCGTCGATCGCGTTGCGCCGCTCGGGGCGCGCGAGCGTGAGCGTCACGACGCCCTCGTGGGTGGAGGACTTGACAGTCATGGTGGGGCCGGAGTATAGATACCGACTAGACGGTATGTCCACCGTCGGTCGTGCCGGAGCGAGGAGACGAAGAGCGTGAAGAAGACCGAAGCCGAGCTGCTGTCCCCGCAGTGGGACACCGACCACATGGAGATCGACGAGGCGACGATCGCCGGCTACGTGCGCTACGACGTCGACCCTGAGCGCGCCGTCGCGTCGATCACCTTCGACCGTCCCGACCGCCTCAACGCGATCCCGATCGCCGCCTTCGAGCGCGTCGGCGACCTCGTCCGCGAGGCCGAGGCCGACGACCGCGTCAAGGTGATCGTCTTCAAGGGCGAGGGCGACCACTTCGGCACCGGCGCCGACGCCGCCGAGCTGGGCCACTACATCGGCTACAAGAGAGGGACCGACAAGGCCTCGCGCCGCCGTCCCTCGCAGCGCCAGCGGATCCTGCCCGACCGCAACGTCCTCTCCTCCGCCTTCACGCGGCCGATCATCGAGTGCCTGAAGGCGACCGTCTGCCAGGTGCAGGGCTACTGCTACGGCGGCCACTTCCAGATCGCGCTGTCGGCCGACATCGTGATCGCGACGCCCGACGCGCGCTTCACGCATCCGGCCTTCCGCTACCTCGGCCCCGCGCCGCAGGACATGTACCACTGGATCGAGAAGCTCGGCCTCACGAAGATGAAGGACCTGATGCTGACGATGCGGCCGCTCGGCGCCGAGGAGGGCGCGGAGGCCGGGCTCGTGACGAAGGTCGTCGAGCCCGAGGAGCTGCAGAGATGGGTCGACGACTACGTCGACGCGATCGCCGTGATGCCGCTCGACTCGCTGATGATGGGCAAGTCGATGATGCAGGTCGTGATGGAGGCGCGCGGCAAGGGCCTCGGCGCGATGACCGGCTGGGTCGGCCACGGCTGGGCGACCAACGTCGTCTTCGAGGACGACGACTGGAACTTCCTGCGCGAGCGGCGCGAGAAGGGGATCGCGCAGGCGCTCGCCGACCGCGACAACATGGTCGCGCCGCACTTCCGCCTCAGCAACGCACGCAGCAAGGCGGCGGCCAACGGCAACGGCAAGGGCTGAGCGATGCGCTTCGGCGTCCTGCTCGACCACCAGTACGCCAAGGGCGAGCCGCTGGCGCCGCGGATCGGCGAGCTGGTCGAGCTGACCGAGACCGTCCGCGACCTCGGCTTCGACTCGATCTTCGGGATCCACCACTACCTCAGCAGCCTGCAGACGCTGCAGCCGCTGTCGCTGATCGCGCGCCTGATCGACCACAGCGGCGAGATGGAGATCGGCACCGGGATCCTGATCCTGCCGCTCGGCAACCCCGTCCACTGGGCCGAGGAGATCGCCTCGATCGACCAGCTCTCGGGCGGGCGCTTCGTGCTCGGGATCGGCTCCGGCTACCGCGAGGACGAGTTCGCCGCCTTCGGCCTGCGCAGATCGCAGCGCACGAGACGGATGGTCGAGTCGCTGGCGGTGATGCAGCAGCTCTGGAGCGGCGAGCCGGTCGTCCACCACGGCGACCACTTCCAGCTCGACGGCCAGGTCTGCAGCGTGCTGCCGGTGAACGGCGAGATCCCCGTCTGGATCGGCGCCAACTCGCCGGCCGGGATCGCGCGCGCGGCGAGACTGGGCCACGCCTGGCTCTCGCCCGGCAACGTCAAGCGCAACTGGGCGGTCGGCAACCTCGCGACCTACCGCGAGGAGCTGGTCGCGGCCGGCTCCTCGCCGGAGGGTCGCACGTACCCGATCCACCGTGACCTCTACATCGCCGACACGCAGGCGGAGGCGATGGCCTTCGCCGACACCTTCCCGAAGGCGTCGTACGCCGAGTACGTGCAGTACGGGATGGACTACTTCGAGACGCTGTGGGAGGAGATCAAGGCGAAGGCCTTCTTCTTCGGCACGCCCGACGAGGTCGTCGAGAAGATCGAGGACTTCGCCGCCGGCGGCTTCAACCACTTCGTCTTCCGCGTGCAGTGGCTCGGCTGTCCGCACGAGACCTCGGTGAGGATCCTCGAACGGTTCGCCGCCGAGGTGCTGCCGCGCGTACGCGCCAACGTCGAGCTGGAGGTCACGACGCGATGAGCACCCCGGTCGGAAGGGTCGGGCACGTGCTGCTGCCGGCCGACGACGTCGGCGCCAGCATCGGCTTCCTGACGGAGGTGCTCGGCTTCGGCCTGCGCTTCCGCGACGGCGACCGCTATGCCGCGATCGACGGCGGCGGCACGACGCTCGCCGTTGCCGCGAAGGCGGAACAGCCGCGCGCCGACCAGGTCGCGGTCGGGATCAGGGTCGCGGACCTCGACGCGGTCGCGGCGCGGCTGGAGGCGGCGGGGACGCCGCTGCTGGGCGCGATCGCCGAGTCCGAGCACGAGCGCCGGCTGTCGTTCCTGGATCCCGCCGGCAACGTCTTCGTCGCCTACGAGCCGAAGGTTTCGTAGCCGGCGCCAGAGGCCGGCCGACGCACCAGTTCCACGCAGCGATTTGACAGATACCGTCTGGTTGGTATGGTCGCAGCCAGACGGCGCTTGGAAACGCCATCGAGGTGGGGCCCGGGTCGCGGGCCCGACGGAGGAGAGAGAGATGAAGGCTCACGCAGGAGCAGTGCTCATCAGGTCCCGCACGGCGTTTCTGACGCTCGCCGCGGGGCTCGCGCTGAGCGTCGGCGTCGCCGCCTGCGGCGGCTCGTCGGAGTCCGACGGCGACAGCGGCGGCAGCACCGGCGCCAGCGCCGGCGCCGCGACGACCGCCGACGGCGGCGGCAGCAGCAGCGCGAGCGGAACGCCGGAGGGCAACCTGCGCGTCGTGCTCGCCGCGCCGCCGTCGGGGCTGGACCCGATCGTCAGCGCCCGCGACGGGCAGTACGTCTGGGGCACGATGCTGGAGCCGCTCGTCAACGTCGACGAGAGAGAGCTGCCCGACAGAACGGGCCTCGTGACCGACTGGTCGCGGCCGAACCCGACGACGTGGGAGTTCAGACTCCGTCCCGGCGTCAGATTCACCAACGGCGAGCCGTTCGACGCGGCCGCCGCCGCCTTCGCGATCCAGGAGAACGTCGACAACCCCGCCGGCATCCTCAAGTCGTACTTCGGCAACGTCAGATCGGTCAGAGCGAGAGGCGACGACACGGTCGTCGTGACGACGAGAACGCCGCAGGTCAACCTCGTCAACCTGCTCTCGACCGTCTTCGCGCTGCCGCCGGCGTACTACAGAGAGGCCGGCAGCGAGGGCTTCACGAAGAGACCGGTCGGCACCGGCCCGTTCACGTGGACGAGAGAGCTGCCGGGCCGCTCGATGCAGGTCAGCGCCAACCCCGGCTACTGGGGCGACGCGCCGGGCGTCAGAGACGTCACCTTCACCTGGGCCACCGACGCGCAGCAGCGCCTCTCGCTGTTGCAGAGCGGCGCGGCCGACGTCTCCTTCGACCTGCCGCCGACGCAGGCGCAGGCGGCGCAGGAGGCCGGCCTCGACGTGCTCGAGATACCGACCGCCGTCAAGATCACCGCCTTCCTGCAGGCCGACAGAGCGCCGTTCGACGACCCCGCCGTGCGCAGAGCCGCGGCGCTCGCGATCGACCGTGACCAGATCGTCGAGAGCATCTTCCAGGGCAGAGCGACCGCGACCGGCGGCCTGCTCAACATGCTCCCCGGCGAGGAGCCGGCCTCGGAGATAACGCCCAACATGGAGGAGGCGAAGGCGCTGCTGAGAGGCGCGACGCCGAGCGTCACGCTGACGTACCCGACGAAGTACACGAACATCCAGGACGTCGCCGAGGCGACCGGCGGGATGCTCGAGGAGGCCGGCTTCAGAGTCACGCTCAGAGCGCTCGACTACGGCGCGATGGTCGGCCAGATCGTCAGACGCAACATCGACGGCATCTACCTGCTCGGCGCGGTGCCGAACGTCGCGCACCCGGACTTCTTCGCGCGCGGCTTCATGACCTCGACGTCGATCACGGCCAACTGCCCCGACAGAGAGCTGGACGTGCTGACGGCGAGAGCGCTGGAGCAGCCCGACGCGGAGACGGCGCAGCCGATCTACGACGAGCTGAACACGCGCGCCGTGGTCGAGGACGCCTGCTACGCGCCGCTCTACAACCAGACGTTCAACATCGGCGCCAAGGACGTCAGCGGCCTGGAGTACTCGCCGCTGAACGTGCCGCACTTCGAGCACGCGAAGCTCGGCGGCTGAGCGATGGGCCGTGACGTCGACACCACCGTGGCGCCGGACGCCGCGACGCGCGAGCGGATCGTCGACGTCGACGGCCTGACGGTGATCCACCAGCGCCGCGGCGGCGGGCGAGGCGAGCGCTTCGCCGCCGTCGACGGCGTCTCGATCCACCTCGACGCGGGCGAGATCGTCAGCGTCGTCGGCGAGTCGGGCTCGGGCAAGACGAGCCTGGCGATGGCGCTGACGGCGCTCGGCGCGCACACGTCGGGGCGGGTCGAGCTGCTCGGGCGCGACCTCTCGACGCTGCGCCCGCGACAGCTGCGCGCGCTGCGCCCCGAGGTGCAGGTGATCTTCCAGGACCCGCACGGCTCGCTCGACCCGCGCCAGTCGGTCAAGGCCGGCTTCAAGGAGCTGCGCGGGCTGCAGCCGCAGCGCACGAGCTGGACCGACGACGCCGGCCTGCTCGCGCAGGTGCGCCTGTCGCCCGACCTGCTCGACCGCTATCCGCACCAGCTCTCGGGCGGTCAGGCGCAGCGCGTCTGCATCGCCCGCGCGCTGCTGATGCGTCCGCGCGTGCTCGTCGCCGACGAGCCGACCTCCGGCCTCGACGTCTCCGTCCAGGCGGAGGTGCTGCGACTGCTGCTGGAGCTGCGCGACGGCACCGGCGTCTCGATCCTCTTCATCAGCCACGACCTCTCGGTCGTGCGGCGGATCTCCGACCGCGTCTACGTGATGCGCAGAGGGACCGTCGTCGAGGAGGGGCTCTGCGCGCAGGTGCTCGACGCGCCGCGACATCCCTACACGCGCGAGTTGATCGCGGCTGTCCCTGGGCAATCGCTCGGCCGGAGGCCTCGGATTGCCTTGGAAGATCTCGCCCAGGGGGCTCGTTCTTCCGGGCGGGCGGTGGCGTCATGAATTCGAACATGGCGCTGTTCGGGGCGCGCAAGCTCGGCGCCGCGCTCGTCACGCTGCTGCTGGCGCTGACGGCCGCGTTCGCGCTCGGCCACCTCTCCGGCGACCCCGTCTACAACATCCTCGGCCCGCTCGCCGAGCGCGAGCAGATCACTCAGATGCAGCAGGAGCTGGGGCTCGACAAGCCGCTCGTGGAGCAGTACACGACCTACCTCGGCGACACCGTCCGCGGCGAGCTGGGCGACTCGCTCCAGTACTTCCGCTCCAACAGCGAGCTGATCCGCTCGCGGCTGCCGCAGTCGCTCCAACTGCTCGGCGTCGCGATGCTGCTGGCGATCCTGATCGGGGTCCCGCTCGGGACGCTGGCGGCGGTCAAGGAGGGGACGTGGTGGGACCGCGCCGCCTCGACCGTCGCGCTGCTGGGCCAGTCGGTGCCGGTCTTCTGGCTCGGGCTGATGCTGATCCTGATCTTCGCCGTGAGACTGAGACTGCTGCCGTCCGGCCAGTCGGGTGGGATCGACCACCTCGTGCTGCCGGCGATCACGCTGTCGCTGCTGCCGCTCGCGCACATCGCGCGCCTGACGCGCGCCTCGATGGCCGAGGTGCTCGCCGAGCCGTACATCGACGCGGCCCGCGCCCGCGGCCTCAGCGCGCGGCGGGTCGTCGGCTGGCACGCGCTGCGCAACGCCGCGCTGCCGGTCCTGACCGTGACCGCGTTGCAGACCGGCGTGCTGCTCTCCGGCGCGGTCGCCGTCGAGTACGTCTACTCGTGGCCCGGCCTCGGCACGCTCGCGCTGGAGGCGGTGCAGTTCCGCGACTTCACGCTCGCGCAGGCGGTCGTGATCGTCGGCGCCGTCACCTTCGTCCTGCTCAACCTGCTCGTCGACCTGCTCTACGTCGTCGTCGACCCGCGCCTGCGCACCTGACCAATGGCCACCACCACCGACTCCACCGCGGCGGAGCTGACCGCCGTCACCCCCGCGATCGCGCCGTCGCCGAGCGCGCTGCGCCGCGCGCGCCGCCCGCGCGCCGTGCTGTGGCTCGCGCTGCCGCTCGCCTTCATTGCGCTGATCGTCCTGATCGTGCCGGCGCTGGGGATCCTCCCCGACCCGCACAGACAGCACCTCGACGAGACGCTGCTGCCGCCGTTCTTCCTCGACGGCGGCTCGATGTCGCACCCGCTCGGGACCGACAAGCTCGGCCGCGACCTGCTCTCGCGGCTGGTCACCGGCGGGCGCCTGACCTTCCTGATCGGGATCGTCGGCACGATCGTCGCGATCGTCCCCGGCACGCTGATCGGCCTGCTCGCCGGCTACAAGCGCGGCTGGGTCGACACCGTCGTCTCGCGCTTCATCGAGGCGCAGCTGGCGCTCCCGTTCGTGCTGATCGCGCTCGCGATCATCGCCAACCGCGGCAGCTCGCTCGGCGTCCTGATCGTCGTGCTGGCGCTGACCGGCTGGGCGCCCTGCGCGCGCGTCGTGCGGGCCGAGACGATGGCCGTGCGCGAGCGCCAGTTCGTGCTCGGGCTGCGCGCCGCCGGCGCCTCCAGCGCGCGGATCGTGCTGCGCCACGTGCTGCCGAACCTGACCGGCGTGATCGTCGTGCTGGCGACGCTGCAGGTCGGCACCGCGATCCTGATCGAGAGCGCGCTCAGCTTCCTCAACCTCGGCATCCAGCCGCCGGACATCTCGTGGGGGCAGATCCTCGCCTCCGGCAGAGAGGTGCTGACCCAGGCGTGGTGGATCTCGACGTTCGCCGGTGTCGCGATCACCGTCGTCGTGCTGCTCGTGAACCTGCTCGGCGACGCGCTGCTGAGCCACTACGACCCGAAGAAGCGGAAGTTCTGATGACCGCGTCCGCGCTCCAGATCGAAGACCTGCGGATCGAGGCGCGCCTCGCCGACGACACGCTCGTGCTCGTCGACGGGCTCGACCTCGAGCTGGCCCCCGGCGAGATCGTCGGCGTCGTCGGCGAGTCCGGCAGCGGCAAGACGACGCTCGTGCGCAGCCTGATCGGGCTGCTCGACAAGAACGTCACGGTCGCGCGCGGCGCGGTCCGCGTCGGCGGCGAGCAGGTGCTCGCGCCCGGTCGCGACACGACCGCGAGCGTGCGCGGCGGCGCGATCGGCACCGTCTTCCAGGACGCCTCGCGCTCGCTCAACCCGGTCCTGAAGGTGCGCGCGCAACTGCGCGAGTTGCTGAAGGCGCACAAGCGCGGGATCTCCAAGGGCGAGGCAGAGGAGCGGATGCGGACGGTCCTGCGGCGGATGCAGATCGACGATCCCGAACGGGTCCTCGGGAGCTACCCGCACCAGCTCTCCGGCGGCCAGCGGCAGCGCGTCGCGATCGCGCTCGCGGTCGTCTCCGAGCCGCAGATCGTGCTGGCCGACGAGTGCACGACGGCGCTCGACGTGACGACGCAGGCGGAGGTCGTCGCGCTCTTCCGCGAGCTGGTCGCCGAGCTGGGGGTCGCGCTCGTCTTCGTCACGCACGACCTGCTGCTCGCCGCCGACCTGTGCGACCGCGTCGTCGTCATGTACGGCGGCCAGGCGGCCGAGATCGGCCCGACGCGGCGCGTGCTGCTCGACCCCCGTCATCCCTACAGCGCGGGCCTGCTGGCGGCCGTCCCGAGCTGGAGCGCCGACGGCCCGATCCGCGGCATCGAGGGCTCGGCGCCGCGCGTCACCGGCGCCTTCACCGGCTGCCGCTTCGCCGACCGCTGCCCGCGCGCGACCGAGGAGTGCCGCGCCGCGGCGATCCCGTGGTCCGGCGGCGGCGAGCGCGACGGCTACCGCTGCATCCACCCGCTGTCCCCGGCGACCGCGCCGGGCGCATCCCCCGGAGGTCCCCCTGTCACCGTCTGACCCCCAGCCCCTCGGCGCGATCGGCGCCTACGCCGTCCGCCTGCCGACGCACGGCCTCGCGACGACGCGCTTCGGCGACGCCGGCAGACCGGGGCGCCAGACGCGCACCGTCGCCGCCCACGACGAGGACGCCGTCACGCTCGCGGTCGCCGCCGCGCTGCCGCTCGCCGACGAGATCGCGGGCGCCAGCTCGCTGCTGCTGGCGACCTCGCAGCCGCCCTACCTCGACAAGGGCTCGGCCGCGACGGTGCACGCCGTGCTGGAGCTGCCGGCGACGGTCGCCGCCGCCGATCTCGTCGGGCTGCGCGCCGGCGCTGGTGCGCTCGCGCTGGCGCTGCGCAGCGGCGCGGCGATCGTCGCCGCCGACCTGCGCACCCCGGCCCCCGGCGCGCCCGACGAGCTGGCCCACGGCGACGCCGCCGTCGCGCTGGCACCGCCGCGCGACGGCCAGCCGCCGGCCGCGACCGTGCTCGCGCACGCCGCCGCGACCGAGGAGCTGCTCGACCGCTGGCGCGCCCCCGGCGAGGCGCACCCGACGGTCTGGGACGAGCGCTTCACGGCCGGCGTGCTCGGCGCTGCGCTGGCGTCGGCGGCGCGTGGTGCGCTGGCGGCCGCCGGCGTCGAACGGCCCGACCACGTCGTCGTCGCCTGCGCCAACGGCCGCGCCGCGAGCGCCGCCCGCCGCGCGCTCGGCAGCGACGGCGCCGACGGGGAGCTGGAGCGGCTGACCGGCCACACCGGCGCCGCCCACCTGCCGCTGCTGATCGCCGACGCGCTCGACCGCGCCGCCGCTGGGGAGACGATCCTCGCGCTCTCCGGCGCCGACGGCGCCGACGCCTTCCTGCTGCGCGCCGAGGGCGCGCCCGGCGCCGGCAACCGCGCCGCTCCGGTGCGCGCGCAGGCCGGCGCGCTCGCCTGGATCGCCTACGACCGCTTCCTGCGCTGGCGCGGCCTGCTGGAGATCAGCGGCGCCAAGCGGCCCGACCCGGCGCCGCCGGCCGCGCCGCCCTCGCTGCGCACGCGCGACTGGAAGTTCGGCCTCGTCGCCGCCCGCTGCACCGCGTGCGGCACGGTCACGACGCCGCCCGGCCGCGCCTGCGCGAGCTGCGGCGCCGTCGACGCGAGCGAGCCGGTCTCGCTGCGCGACAAGCCGGCGCGCGTCGTCAGCTACACCGTCGACCACCTCACGCCGACGCCGGCGCCGCCGCTGGTGGTCGCGATCGTCGACGTCGAGGGCGGCGGGCGCCGCTCGGTCCAGGTGACCGACCTGCCGGCCGCCGGGATCGCCGTCGGCGACCTGCTGCGGCCGACCTTCCGGCGCCTGTCGAGCAGCGACGGGATCCACAACTACTTCTGGAAAGCACGGCCGGAGGCGGCCTGAGATGGCGAGCAACGGACTGAGCGATCGCGTCGCGATCGTCGGGATGGGCTGCACCCCGTTCCGCGACCACTGGGACAAGTCGGCCGACGACCTGATCGTCGACGCCGTGCAGGAGTGCATGGCGAGCGTGCCCGGGCTGGAGCGTGACCAGGTCGACGCCTACTGGGTCGGCACGCAGGGCTCCGGCATGTCGGGGATGACGCTCTCCAGACCGCTGCGGATGACGGGCAAGCCGGTCACGCGCGTGGAGAACTTCTGCGCGACCGGCTCCGAGGCGTTCCGCAACGCCTGCTTCGCCGTTGCCTCGGGCGCCTACGACGTCGTGATGGCGACCGGCGTCGAGAAGCTGAAGGACTCCTCCTTCTCCGGCCTCACCGCGACCTGGCCGCCGAGCGACGGGACCGAGGTCGAGTGGACCGCGCCAGGCGCCTTCTCGCTGCTGGCGCCGGCCTACGCCGACCGCTACGAGGTCGGCGACGCGCAGCTGCGCGAGACGTTGACCCACATCGCCTGGAAGAACCACCGCAACGGCGCGTTGAACGAGCGCGCGCAGTTCCGCAAGGAGATCGCCAGAGAGGCGATCAGCGGCTCGATGAAGATCGCCGGGCCGCTCGGCGTGATGGACTGCTCCGGCGTCGCCGACGGCGCTGCCGCGGCGCTGATCGTGCGGGCCGAGGACGCGCACAGGTACACGGACCGGCCGATCTACCTGAAGGGGATGGCGTTCGTCTCCGGCTCGGGCGCCGGGATCGCGGCCGAGGGCTACGACTTCACGACCTTCCCGGAGGTCGTCGCCGCCGCGCAGGAGGCGTACGCGCAGGCCGGCGTGACGGACCCGCGCAGCGAGATCGCGCTCGCCGAGGTGCACGACTGCTTTACGCCGACCGAGCTGGTGCTGATGGAGGACCTCGGCTTCTCCGAGCGCGGCGCGGGCTGGAGAGACGTGCTCGGCGGCGTCTTCGACCGCGACGGCGAGGTCGCGATCAACCCCGACGGCGGGCTGAAGTCGTTCGGCCACCCGGTCGGCGCGACGGGGCTGCGGATGCTGTTCGAGTGCTTCACGCAGCTGCGCGGCGAGGCCGGCGATCGGCAGGTGGAGGGGGCGCGGCTCGCGGTCGCGCAGAACCTCGGCGGCCAGCCGGGCGCGTGCGTCGCCTTCATGGCAGTGGTCGGAACGGAGGAACCGGCATGAGCATCGACTTCAACGACCGCGTCGTGCTGGTCACCGGCGCCGGCGGCGGGATCGGCCGCGCGCACGCGCTGCTGCTGGCGCAGCGCGGCGCGACCGTGATCGTCAACGACGTCGGACTCAGCGTCCACGGCGACGGCGCGTCGAGCGGCGCGGCGGAGGCCGTCGTCGCCGAGATCGAGACGGCCGGCGGCCGCGCGCTCGCGTCGACCGAGTCGATCGCTAGCCCGGCCGGCGGCGAGGCGATCGTCGCCGCGGCGGTCGCCGCCTACGGACGGCTCGACGTCGTGATCCACAACGCCGGGATCCTGCGCGACAAGTCGTTCGCGAAGCTCGAGCCCGACGACGTGCAGGCGGTGATGGACGTGCACCTCGGTGGCGCGTTCAACGTGCTCGGCCCGGCCTTCAGGGTGATGAAGGGCGCGGGCTACGGGCGGATCGTGCTGACGACCTCCTCCTCAGGCCTCTTCGGCACCTTCGGCCAGGCCAACTACGCCGCCGCGAAGGCCGGGCTGCTCGGCCTGATGAACGTGCTCGCGGTCGAGGGCGCGCGCTTCGGCATCACCGCCAACGCGATCTCGCCGACGGCGCTGACACGGATGACCGAAGACCTGCTCGGCGACATCGCCGACCACTTCGACCCGGCGCACGTCGCCGCCGTCGTCGCCTACCTCGCCTCTGAGCGCTGCACGCTGACGCATCACGTGCTGACGGCCGGCGGCGGTCGCGTCGGGCGGATCTTCGTCGGCGTCACGCCGGGGGTGTACGTGGGGCCCGAGGTCGCGACGCCGGAGACGATCGAGGAGCGGCTCGACGCGATCCTCGACCTCGACGGCCACGTCGTCCCCGACGACGGCCTCGGCGAAGTCGCCCTGATCCGCGCCGCGCTCGGCGTGGGGGCGGTGTGAGCGGGCTCGACGCGGGCGGCGCCTCCGCGCGCGGTGCGGCTGGCGCGAGTGCGGACGGGCTCGACCTCAGCGGTGCCAGCGCGCTCGTCACCGGCGGCGCCTCTGGCCTCGGCGAGGCCGTTGTGCGGCGGCTGCACGGGCGCTGCGCGGCCGTCGTGATCGTCGACCGCGACGCCGCGCGCGGCGAGGCGCTGGCGGCCGAGCTGGGCGGCGGCGCGCGCTTCGCGGCCGCGGACGTGACCGACGCCGGCGACGTGCTGCGCGCCGTCGAGGCCGCGACCGCCGTCGCGCCGCTGCGCGTCGCCGTCAACTGCGCGGGCGTCGTGATCGGCCAGCGCGTGCTCGGCCGCGACGGCCCGCACGACCTCGACGCCTTCCAGCGCACGATCGCGGTCAACCTGATCGGCAGCTTCAACGTGATGCGGCTGGCGGCGGAGGCGATCGCGCGCTCACAGCCGGGCGCCGACGGCCAGCGCGGCGTGATCGTCTCGACCGCCTCGATCGCCGCCTTCGACGGCCAGATCGGCCAGATCGCCTACGCCGCCTCGAAGGCCGGAGTCGCCGGCATGACGCTGCCGGCCGCGCGCGATCTCGCCGGCGTCGGCATCCGCGTCTGCGCGGTCGCGCCCGGCACCTTCGAGACGCCGATGCTCGCCGGCCTGCCGCAGGCGACGCGCGACGAGCTGGGCCGCGCGGTCCCCTTCCCGCAACGGCTCGGCCGCCCCGACGAGTTCGCCGCGCTTGTCGAGCACGTGCTCGACAACGCGATGCTCAACGGCGAGACGATCCGCCTCGACGGCGCCCTGCGGATGCCGCCGCGCTGACGCACCATCCCAGTGGGGCACTCTGCCAGATCTGAATTGCCGTCATCCAAATTCACAGATGTAGTGTGGAGCCAATCACCGTGCTCCGTCGTACAGTCGCTCGCGACGGAGGGTGAAGCGTCGAGGTGACGCAAGCGCCTGATAACCGCGAGTCCGAGGGTTGCTCCCTGGGATGGCGTTCGAGTCTCCCGCCCTCCGCCAAACCTTGCTGACCGGCGGCCCGATGTGACGGGACGCACGATCATGCGCCAGCGAGTCGCTTCGCCTCGCGTCACGGCGCCGCCGGTCAGAGTGAGGAACGCGCGTTAGACTTCATCTGCGGTTATCAGGCGCTCCGGGTCAGCAGCCCGCGCTCGGCCCGCTCTCCGGAGCGGGTCGATGTCGTTAAGGCCGGATCGGGGTGCGGTGAGGGATCTCCCGCGCGGTGCGCGGGGCGGGTGCGCGGCTGAGCTAACTTGTACCTTCGTACAGTACGAACGTACAGGATCTCTCGATGGCCCCATCGCCGACGCGTCCCAGACCAGCCACCGCGAAGCAGCGCGCGGCCGAGAGAAAGCGCGACGCGCCCGCGGAGAGACGCGGCGAGGCGCGCCGCCAGCTGCTGCTGGAGAAGACGCTGGAGCTGGTCGGGCGGGAAGGCGTCGATGCCGTCCACCACCGGCGCGTCGCCGAGCTGGCGGGCGTCCCGCTCGGCTCGACGACCTACTGGTTCACGTCGCGCGACGACATGCTCGTGCAGGCGCTGGCGTGGTTCGCCGAGCACGAGCTGGAGCTGATGCGCGACCGCCTCGGCCCGCTCGCCGATGCCGGACGCCATCCGAGACGGCTCGTCGACCGCTTCGCCGCGCTGATGATGCTCCAGCTCGGCCCCGATCGCATCCGCGCGCGGGCGCAGTACGCGCTGCTGCAGGAGGCGGCCCACCGTCCTCAGCTGGAGCCGGTCGTGCGCGCCTGGTCGGCGGGCTGGCATGACCTGTTGGAGCAGCTCTTCGCCGGGCTCGGCCACCCCGACCCGCGCCTCGACGCGCAGCTCTTCCTCGCGCTGCTCGACGGGTTGATGCTGACCCAGCTCGCCGCGCCTGACGACGACTTCGAGCAGGCCGTCCTGCGACCGGCACTGCGCCGCTGGCTGGAGCCGAGCGCATGAGCGCGCTGCAGCTGCCCGACGAGCTGTTCGCCGGCGACGTCGCGCTGTCGCAGCGCGACGGGCACCTCTACGTCGAGGAGATCGCCGCGACCGAGCTGGCCGCGCGCTTCGGAACCCCGCTCTACGTCGTCTCCGAGCGGGCGCTGCGCGCCAACGCGCGCGAGTGGCGCCGTGCCGTCGCGGAGGCGTGGCCGGAGGGGCCGACGCTCGTGATGCCGTCGCTGAAGGCGAACACCTCGCTGGCGCTGCGCCACGTGCTCAACGCCGAGGGGCTCGGCTGCGACGTCTTCGGGCTCGGCGAGCTGGAGCTGGCGCTGCGCTGCGGCGTCGCGCCGCGGCGGCTCTCGCTCAACGGCGCGACGAAGGACACGGCGACGCTGACGCGCGCCGTCGCCGCCGGCGTGCGCGTGACGCTCGACTCGGCCGACGAGCTGGAGCGCGTGCGCGCGGTCGCGCGCGACCTCGGCCGCGTCGCGACGGTCCGCTTCCGCCTGCGCCCGTGGCTCGCCGGCTCGGAGGCGCCGTCGGACTTCTTCGACGACCTGCCGGCCTACCTGTCGGTCCACGACTACCGCGCCGGGATGCCGCCGGAGGAGGTCGAGGCGAGCTTGCCGATCGCGCTCGGCGCGCCGGAGATCGAGCCGACCGGGCTGATGGCGCACGTCTCGCGTCAGACCGTCGAGCTGGGCTTCTGGGCCGAGCACGGTGCCGCGATGGGCCGCACCGCGGCGCAGCTGTCGCGCGCCAACGGCGGCTGGCGGCCGCGCGAGCTCGACCTCGGCGGCGGCTTCGCCGTCCCGCGCGACCCGACGGCCCGTGCGCTCCCGCGCCGCGCCGATGCGCCGCCAGCGCCGTCGCCGGCCGCCTATCTCGGCGAGCTGACCGGGGCGCTGCGCGCGGAGCTGCGCGCCGGCGGCCTCGACCCGGCCGGGATCGCGCTCGAGGTCGAGCCGGGCCGCGCCGTCTACGGCAGCGCCGGCATCCACCTCGCGACCGTCCGCCACGTCAAGCACCAGGCCCGCCCGCTCGCGCGCACGTGGGTCGAGACCGACACCTCCGAGACCTTCCTCGCCGACACGATGATCGAGCGCAACGGCTGGACGGTGCTGCTGGCCGGCGCGCTCGATCGCGGCGAGCGCGCGCACGCCGCCATCACCGGCATCTCATGCGGCTTCGACGTGCTCGCGGAGGCGCGCGAGATGCCGCGCGCCGCGGCAGGAGACCTGCTCGCCTTCCTCGACACCGGCGCCTACCAGGACACGACCGCGAGCAACTTCAACGCGATGGGGCGGCCGGCGACGGTGCTCGTCAGCGGTGACCGCGCCGAGGTCGTCAAGCGCGCCGAGACGCTTGACGACCTGCTCGCGCGGGAGTGCGTGCCGGAGCGGCTGCTGCCGGATCAGGCGACGGCCATGCCGCCGTCGACCGACAGGACCGCGCCGGTCACCCAGCGGGCGGCGTCGGAGGCGAGATAGAGAAAGGCCTCGGCGACGTCGGCCGGATCGCCGAGCCAGCCGAGCGGATGCTGCGCGGCGACCGCCGCGCGCGCCGCCGCGGCGTCGGGCTGGGCGGAGGTGTAGTGGTCGAGCATCGGGCCGGTGACGTAGCCGGGGCAGACGGCGTTGCTGCGGATCCCGTGCGCGGCGCCGTCGAGCGCCATGCAGCGCGTCAGCATCAGCACCGCCGCCTTCGAGGCGCAGTAGGCGGCCGCGTCGTCGCGCTCGGCGCGCAGGCCGAGCACCGAGCCGGTGTTCAGCAGCACGCCGCCGCCGCGCTCGACGAGGTGGGGCCAGACGGCGCGCGAGACGAGGAAGACGCTCTTGACGTTGACGTCGAGCTGGCGGTCCCACTCCTGCTCGGAGAGCGTGTGGACGGCGCCGAGCACCGAGATCCCGGCGTTGTTGACGACGAGGTCGATTCCGCCGCCCTGCTCCCGCACGCGCGTGACCGCGGCGGCGACGGCGGCGGCGTCGGTCACGTCGCAGGCGACCGCGGCGGCACGACCGCCGGCGGCGACGATCGCGGCGGCCGCCCGCTCGGCGGCGTCGAGGTCGCGGTCGAGCGCGAAGACGTGGGCGCCCGCGGCGCCGTAGCGCGTCGCGATCGCGCGGCCGATCCCCGAGCCGGCGCCGGTCACCAACGCCACTCTGCCGGCGAGCCGTTGGTTCTGGTCCGAGGTCATCTCTCTCCCTCTTAAGTGATAGGAATCGTTGTACTAAGGCATAGACACAACGAATTCCTTTGAAGATACCTAAAAACTCTGCGAATATCGGAGCATGGAGCGAGGAGTTGTGTCGGTGCCCGACGATTCGTCGACGGCGCGCGCAAGCGATGGCGGCCGCCCGGCCGCGCTCGACGTCGCGGGCCTGCGCGTGTCGTTCCCCGGCGGCGTGCGCGCGCTGCGCGGGGTCGACCTGCGGATCGAGCCCGGCGAGCTGGTCGCGCTCGTCGGCGAGTCCGGCTCGGGCAAGAGCATGCTCGGCCTCGCCGCGCTCGGGCTGCTGCCCGACGACGCCGAGGTCAGCGGCAGCGCGCGGCTGCTCGACGTCGACATGGTCAGCGCGGACGCCGAGACGCGCCGCCGCGCGCGCAAGGCGCACGTCGGCGCCGTCTTCCAGGATCCGATGACATCGCTGAACCCGACGATGCGGATCGAGCGGCAGGTCGCCGAGGCGGCCGGCGAGGGCGGCGCGGCCGTCAAAGAGCTGCTGGAGGCGGTCGGGATCCCGGCACCCGATCGGCGCATGCGCCAGTACCCGCACGAGCTGTCGGGCGGGCTGCGCCAACGCGTGATGATCGCGATGGCGATCGCCGGCAGACCGGCGCTGGTCGTCGCCGACGAGCCGACGACGGCGCTCGACGTGACCGTCCAGGCCGGCATCGCGAGACTGTTCACCGAGCTGCGCGACCGGCTCGGGCTGGCGACGCTGTTCATCACCCACGACCTCGCGCTCGCCGCCTCGATCGCCGATCGCACCGTCGTCCTCTACGGCGGTCGCGTCGCCGAGAGCGGGCCGACCGCGCAGCTCTGCCGCGCGCCGTCGCACCCCTACACGGCCGCGCTGCTCGCCGCGCGCCTGCCGCTGACCAGCGACGGCGCGTCGCTGCGGCCGATCCCCGGCGACCCGCCCGATCCGCGCCGCGCCGCGGACGGCTGCCCGTTCGCGCCGCGCTGCAGCTTCCGCGCCGACGCCTGCGAGCTGCCGGAGCCGCCGCTGCGCCGCAGCGCGGACGGCCTGCTGCGCAACGCCTGCGCACGCGCCGGGGAGATCCCGGCCGTGCCGCACCCGCCGCTCGCCGAGGCGCGGGAGCGCCCCATCGGCCGGGCGCCCGCCGCGTCCGGCACCCCTGCCCTCCGCCTCACCGACGTCACGAAGCGCTTCGGCGACGTGACCGTGCTCGACGACGTCTCGCTGACGGTCGAGGCCGGCGAGGCGGTCGCCGTCGTCGGCGAGAGCGGCTGCGGCAAGACGACGACGCTGCGGATCGCCGTCGGGCTGGAGAAGGCGACCAGCGGCACCGTCGAGCTGGCGCCCGGCTCGCGACCGCAGCTCGTCTTCCAGGACGTCGGCGCCTCGCTGACGGCGTGGCTGCCGGTCAAGCAGCTGCTGCGGGAGCGGCTGCAGGTCGAGCGCGTCCCGCGCGCCGAGCACGCCGCGCGGATCGCGGCGGCGCTGGAGCTGGTCGGCCTCCCGCGCGAGGTCGGCGAGGTGCGCCCCGGCCGCCTCTCCGGCGGTCAGCGCCAGCGCGTCGCGCTCGCCCGCTCGATCATCGTCCCGCCGGCCTTCCTGATCTGCGACGAGCCGACCTCGGCGCTCGACGTGTCGCTCGCCGCCAACGTCCTGCTGCTGCTGCGCAAGCTGCGCGCCCAGCTCGGCATGGGGCTGGTCGTCGTGACGCACGACGTCGGCGTCGCGCGCGCGGTCGCCGACCGCGTCGTCGTGATGGACGGCGGGCGGATCGTCGAGTCGGGCCCGACGGCGCAGGTGCTCGACGCGCCGGTCGCCGAGCAGACGCGCGCGCTCCTCGCCGCGGTGCCGACGATCGCATGAGCGCCGCCGAACAGCGCGCCTTCGCGCACGCCGACGCGCACGCCGACGACCACCTGCGGCGACTCTGCGACCAGCTGCGGCAGCCGACCGTCAGCGCCACCGGCGACGGCCTGCGGGCGGCGGCCGGCCGGCTGCGCGAGTGGCTCCAACGGCTCGGCTTCGACGCCCGCCTGCTCGGCGAGGGCAGCCATCCGCTCGTCGCGGGCGCGCGGCGGACCGTCCCGGGCGCGCCGACCGTGCTGCTCTACGGCCACTACGACGTGCAGCCGCCCGGCGAGCGCGCGCTGTGGAGCGGCGCGCCGTTCGAGCCGCGGATCGCCGACGGTCGCGTCTACGCGCGCGGCGCCGCCGACAACAAGGGCCAGCACGTCGCGCAGCTGCTGGCGCTGGAGACCGTGCTCGCCTGCGAGGGCGAGCTGCCCTGCAACGTCGTCGTCGTGCTCGACGGCGAGGAGGAGATCGGCAGCCCGCACCTCGCCGCGACCGTCGGCCGTCATCGCGAGCTGCTCGCCGCCGACGTCGTGGTCGTCGCCGACGGCCCCGGCCACCCCGACGGCCGCGTGCGGATCATCGCCGGCTGTCGCGGCTGCCTCTCCTTCGAGCTGTCGGTCACGACCGCGCGCCGAGACCTGCACTCCGGCAACTGGGGCGGCGTGGCGCCGAACGCGGCGTGGGAGCTGGTGCGCGCGCTGGCCGCGCTGCGCGGCGCCGACGGCGCGCTGACCGTGCCAGGCCTCGAGCCCGACCCGGCTCACGTCGGCCCGCTGCGCAGCGCCGCGCGCACGCTGCCGGTCGACCTCGACGCCGTGCGCTCCGACAGCGGCATCGCGCGACTCGACGCACCGGCCGCGCGCGGCTTCCACGAGCGGCTGATCGCGTGGCCGGCGCTGTCGGTCAACGTGCTCGCGGCCGGTCCCTGCGATCCGGCCGCGGCCGGCGCCGCGATCCCCGCCCACGCGAGCGCCCGCTGCGACCTGCGGTTGGTGCCCGGCCAGGAGCCCGAGCAGGCGCTCGCGGCGCTGCGCCGGCGGCTCGCCGAGGTCGCGCCCGAGGTGACGCTGCGGCCGACCGGCGGCGCGATGGCGCCGGCGGCCAGCCCCGTCGACTCGCCGCTGCTGGCGCGCCTGGAGGCGGCGGTCGCGCGCGGTCAGGGGGCCGCGCCCCTGGTCGAGCCGCTCGTCGGCGGCTCGCTGCCGCTGGCGACCTGGCAGCGGCAGCTCGGCTGCCCGGCCTACATCGTCACGTACGCCGACCACGACTGCGCCACGCACGCGCCCGACGAGAACATCACGCTCGACGCCTTCCGCCGCGGCATCCGCAGCGGGATCGCGACGCTGTTCGCGTTCGGGGAGGCGGCGGCGTGAGCGCCCGCTTCGACGGCGCCGTCCTGCGGCGGCTGCGGTGGCTGCAGGAGGCGGCGCTGCAACCCTTAGGCGACCTCGTCGCCTACACGCTGCGGGTGCGCGGCGAGGACCCGTCACGGGAGACGGTCGAGCTGTGGTGGCACGACCTGCGCAGCGGCGAGGAGACGCGCGTCGACAGCGGCGGCGCCGACGTCGCCTCGCTCGCCTGGAGCGCGAGCGGGCGCTGGCTCGCGGTGCGGCTGCGCCATGGCGGTCGCTGGCGGCTGGCGATCGTCGCGGCCGGCGCCGCCTGGGCCGCGCCGCGCGGCGGGCTGACCGGCGAGCCGACCGGTGCCTGCGCCTGGCACGGCGACGACCGCCTCGCGCTCGTGCTCGCGCGCGAGGAGGAGCGCTGCACGCCGCGCGAGCAGCCGTACCGCACGACCGACGAGGTGTGGGAGCGCGACGGCGTCGGCCGCGTCGACCGCGCCGGCAGCGACCTGTGGGAGCTGCGGCTCGGCGAGCGCGAGGGCGAGAGCGAGCGCGAGGGCGACGGCGATGACGGCGACCGGCTGCGGCGCCTGACCTGCACGCCGAGCGCGAAGGCCGCGCCGGTCTGGTCGCCGTCGGGCGAGCGGCTGCTGTTCGAGCAGCGCGCGCTGGAGCGGATCCGCGGCACGACGCTGCGGCTGCTCGACCGAGATGGCGGCGACGCCGAGCTGGTCCCGAGCAGCTACCGCCCGTTCGCGAGCGCCTGGGCCGACGAGCGGACCGTCGTCTTCGCCGGGGTCGCGCCGGGCTCGCTCGCCGGCACGCAGGAAGACCTCTTCGTCGTCGCCGCGCAGCCGGGCGCGCGGCCCGCGGACCGCAGCTCCGAGCTGCCCGGCGCCGTCGGCGGCTTCCTCGACGGCGACCTGCCGTCGGCGGCGTGGTGGGATCCGACGCCGATCGTCGTCGGCGACGACGGCGCCGACGCGCTCGTGCGCGTGCACGCCGGTGGCAGCTGCGAGCTGCGGCGGATCGCGCTCGCGGGGCCGCAGCGCTCGGAGCTGGTGCTCGGCGGCCCGCGCGCCTGCCAGCCCTGCGGCATCACCGCCGACGGCGCGCTGCTGGCGCTCGTCGCCTCCTTCGACCAGCTCCCCGAGCTGGTGCTGCGCGACGCCGGCGGCGGCGAGCGGCGGCTGACCGATCTCAACGGCGCCGCGCTCGACGGCATCGCGCTCGCCCCGCTGAGACCGCTGCTGCACCGCACGCCGCGGCGCGACGGGATCGATGCCTGGTTCGCCGCGCCGCCGGACGGCGGCGCCGGGCCGTGGCCGACGGTCGCGCTCCTGCACGGCGGCCCACACGCCGCCAGCGGCCAGCTGCCGCACGTCGACGCGCAGCTGCTGCTGGCGCACGGGATCGCGGTGCTGCTCGTCAACCACCACGGCTCGATGGGCTACGACGACGCCTTCGGCGTCTCGCTGCGCGGCCGCTGGGCGCAGCGCACCTGCGACGACGTGCTGACCGCGGTCGACGCCGCCGTCGCGCGCGGCTGGGCCGACCCGGCGCGACTCGGCGTCCACGGGCAGTCGGCCGGCGGCACGCTGACCTGCTGGCTGGCCTGCCGCACCGGCCGCTTCATGGCCGCGGCGGCCGAGAACGCCGCGACCAACTTCGTCTCGCTGCTGGGCAGCAGCGACATCGGCTCGCAGCTGCTGCCCGACCTGCTCGGGCCGCCCGGACCGGGGCTGCGGGAGTGGCTGGCGCAGTCGCCGGTCGCCGACGCCCACAGCTGCCGCACGCCGCTGCTGCTGATCCAGGCCGAGGCCGACCGCCGCTGCCCGCCGGAGCAGGGCGAGCAGCTCTACCGGCTGCTGCGGCTGCACGGCCGCGCCACCGAGATGGTGCGGATCCCGGGCGGCACGCACGACGCCTCGGTGCTCGGCCCGCCGCCGATGCGCGAGGCGCAGGAGGCGGCGCTGACCGCCTGGTTCGTCGAGCACCTGATCCCGCCGCACGAGGAGCACGAGGAGATGAGAGAGCGATGACAGGCTTCCCGCGTCGCGGCCGCAGGCTGGCCGCGACACCCGGCGCCGGCGCGCTGCTGCTGGCCGCGCCGCGGCGCGGCTGGCTCGCCCGGCTCGGCTGGCTGGAGCGGACGGCGATCGGCCTGCTGCTGCTCGTCACCGTCGTCGCGATCCTGGCGCCGCTGCTGGCGCCGCACGACCCGGTCGCGACCTCGACGACGCCCTTCCTGCCGCCCGGCTCGCCCGGCGCGCCGCTCGGCTCCGACGAGCTTGGCCGCGACGTGCTCTCGCGCGTGATCCACGGCGTGCGCGCCTCGTGGCTGGCGACGCTGCTGGTCGTCTCCGTCAGCGTCGTGATCGGCGGCACGATCGGCGTCGTCGCGGGGATGCGCGGCGGCTGGGTCGACAACCTGCTGATGCGGATCACCGAGATCGGCCTGGCGCTGCCCGGCCCGATGCTGGCGATCGCCGTGATCGTCGCGCTCGGCCCCAGCCTGCGCAACACGCTGCTGGCGGTGATCGCGGTCTGGTGGCCGTGGTACGCGCGGCTGGTGCGCGGCGAGGCGCGCGCGCTGGTCGTGCGGCCGCACGTCGAGGCGGCGCGCGTCGCCGGCGTCGGCGGCGTGCGGCTGGCGCTGCGGCACGTCGTCCCCGGCGTGCTGCCGGCCGTGCTGGTGACGGCGTCGGTCGACCTCGGCGCGCTCGTGCTCGCGCTCGCCGGGCTCTCCTTCATCGGCCTCGGCGCGCCGCCGCCGGCGCCCGAGCTGGGAGCGATGGCCTCGCAGGGGCTCTCGTATCTGTTCGGCCAGGCGTGGATCTGCCTGGCACCCGCTGTTGCGCTGTTCGTCCTGGCCTTCTCCGCCAACGTGGCAGGAGACGGTCTCCGCGATCTGTTGGAGGATGTATGAGGCTGCCACACGCGCTGCTCGCGCTCGGAGCCGTCGCCGCGCTCGCCGGCTGCGGCGGTTCGTCGGAGCGCTCGACCCCGCCGGGCGGCGGGACCCCGGCCGGCGGCGGCGCGAAGGCCGACGCCGTCCTGCGGATCCCGTACCAGGAGTCGCCGGCCGGCGGCATCGACCCCGACGTCTTCTACGGCGTCGAGGGCGAGTCGGTCATCACCTCGCTCTACGAGGGGCTCGTCGCCTACGAGCCGGGCTCGACGAGAGTCGGGCCGGCGCTGGCGACCGTCTGGGAGGTCAGCAAGGACGGCCGCACCTACACGTTCGGCCTGCGCGACGACGTCAGATTCCACGACGGCACGCCGTTCGACTCAGCGGCCGTGAAGGCCAACATCGAGCGCCGCCTGGCGGTCAGACAGGCCGTCTCCTACATGGTCGCCGACGTCGAGTCGATCGACGCCTCGAAGAGATACGTCGTCGTGATCAGACTGAGAGCGCGCAACAACGCCTTCCTCGACCTGCTCGCCTCGATGTACGGGCCGAAGATGATCTCGCCGGCAGCGCTGAAGGAGCACGCCGGCAGAGACCACGCGCAGAGATGGCTCGCCGGCAACGCCGTCGGCACCGGTCCCTACAGACTGGCCTCGCTGCGGATCGGCGACACCGCCGAGCTGACGCGCAACGACGACTGGTGGGGCGGCAGAGCCGGCTTCGCGAAGGTCGAGTTCCCCGTCATCCCCGACCTCGGCACGCAGCGGCTGCAGTTGGAGTCGGGCGACCTCGACATGATGACCCACGGGATCGACGCCGCCGGCCTGCCGAACGTGGAGCAGAACCCGAACCTGCAGGCGAAGATCTTCCCCGCCGCGCTGCGCCACGTGCTGTTCCTCAACACGCACAAGCCGCCGTTCGACGACCCGGCCGTGCGGCGCGCCTTCTCCGCCGCGCTGAGACCGGAGGAGGCCGTCAGAGTCGTCTACGGCAAGACCGGCCGCGTCGCGACCTCCAACTATCCGGCCGTGATCGCCGGTGACACAGATCTCGGCAGACTGACCCCGCTGACCGCCGAGAAGCCGGCGAAGCCGGTCGAGGTCGTGCTGTCGTACGCGACCGGCGCCGGTCAGACCAGCCTCCTGCGGCTCGTCCAGTACCTGCAGGCGCAGCTGAAGCCGGCCGGCTTCGACGTGAAGCTCAAGGGCGACACCTTCGCCGCCCAGTTCTCCTACGCGACGAGACCGGAGAAGGCGCCCGACGCGCTGCTCGCCGGCCTCAATCCCGACGCCGCGCATCCCGACGCGTGGGCATCGCCGGTGTGGATGACCGGCGGCGGCCTGAACCTGCTCGGCTACGGCAACCCGCTGGTCGACAGACTGATCGCGGAGGCCCGCTCGGCGCCGACCAGAGCGCAGGCCGACGCGCTCTACGACGAGCTGGCGCAGCTCGTCCAGGAGGACGCCGCGGTGCTCGCCGTCGACGACTTCGACGACGTGATCGTCGCGCGCAGCGGCATCGACGACATCAGACACACGCCGCTCTACATCTGGCAGGTCGACATGCCGGCGCTCAGGGAGAAGTGAGGTGGCACGGCTGATCGCAGGTCGCCTCGTCGCGCTCGTCGCGGTGCTGTGGGCGCTGGTCACGATCGTCTTCGTGATCCAGACGGTGATCCCGTCCGACCCGGCCCGCCTGATGGCGGGCCAGTCGGCGCCGCCCGAGGTCGTCGCCGCCAAGCGCGCGCAACTGCACCTCGACGAGCCGCTGCCGCAGCAGTACGTGCGCTTCATCGGCAACGCGCTGCAGGGCGACCTGTCGATCTCCGTGCACACCCACCGGCCGGTCGTCGACGACCTCGGCCGCGCGATCCCGGCGACGCTCGAGCTGCTGCTGGCGGCGCTCGTGATCACGATCGTGCTCGGCACGCTCGCGGGGCTGGCCGCTGCGCGCGGCACCCGGCTCGGCACGCCGGTACGCCTCGTGATGGCGGCCGGCGCGTCGGTTCCGAGCTTCCTCGTCGGGCTGCTCGCGCTGCTGCTGCTCTACAACAGACTCGGCTGGATCCCCGGCGCCGGCCGCCTCTCGGCCGACGTCGCGGCGCCCGGCGGGCCGACCGGGCTGCTGACGGTCGACGGCCTGCTGACGCTGCGCCCGCGGGTGACGGCCGACGCGCTCTGGCACCTGCTCGCGCCGGCCTTCTGCATCGCGATCGCGCCGGCGCTGGTGCTCGCGCGCACGTTGCGTAGCACGCTGGTGACGCAGCGCGAGGCCGGCTACGTGCGGACGGCGCGCGCGAAGGCGCTGACCGAGCGCCAGATCCTGCTCCGCCACATGCTGCGCAACGCGCTCAACGCGCCGCTCAGCATCCTCGGGCTGGAGGTCGGCGTGATGCTCGCCGGGATCGTCGTCGTCGAGGCCGTCTTCTCGTGGC
This sequence comes from Conexibacter stalactiti, assembly GCF_033542075.1. Lineage (NCBI taxonomy): Bacteria > Bacillati > Actinomycetota > Thermoleophilia > Solirubrobacterales > Conexibacteraceae > Conexibacter > Conexibacter stalactiti. Next base: position 4,220 of record NZ_JAWSTH010000023.1, on the reverse strand, counting down.
CCGGCCTCGGGCTCTACACCAGCCAGGCGATCACGACCAACGACTTCCCCGCGATCGCCGGCGTGACGCTCTGCATCGGCGCCGTCTACGTGATCGCCAACGCCGTCGTCGACGTGCTGCAGCTGCTGGTCGACCCGCGCCTGCGGAGCCGCTCGGCCTAGCTCAGTTCGGCGGCCAGGGGTAGGTCTGCTTGTAGAGGCGCAGGTAGGGCCACGTCTCGGTGCCGGCGACGCCGTCGATCTGGCGGATGCCGCGGTTGATGACCGCGAACAGGTCGGCCTCGTCGCTGCACTGCACCTCGACGAGCACGTCGAAGGGTCCGGCGACGGCGACGACGTAGTCGACCTGCGGGATCTCCGCGAGCGCTTCGGCGACCGGCTCGACGTCGCCGTCGACCGAGACCGCGATCGTCGCGCGCACGCGCACGCCGAAGCGCTCGGGATCGGTCACCGCGACGATCTTGATCGCCTCCGAGTCGACCAGCCGCTGCACGCGCTGGCGGACGGCCGCCTCGGAGAGCCCGACCTGCTGGCCGATGCGCCCGTAGGTGCGCCGGCCGTCCTCCTGCAGCTCCGCGATGATCTCCAGGTCGGTCGCGTCGATCGCGCCGTCGCGCGCGGGCTCTGCGGGGCTCTGGCGCTTGGCGCGGGGCACCCCGGAAGCCTATCCCGTCAGGGCCGCCTCCGCGCCCGCGGTGGACGCCTCGGCGGGGTCCGCGGCGAGGCTCGCGGCGGGCGCCGCCGCGAGCCGCTCGCGCGCCTGCTCGACGCGCGCCCACGCGCGCTCCTCGGCGACCTCCTGCGGCGTTCGCCCCTCGGCGCGCGCGGCCAGCAGCGTGTCGCGGATCCGCTCGGCGGCGGCGGCGACGCGCGCGGCGACCGCGGCCTCGTCGTGCTCGCCGTGGCGCTCGGCGTCGACGTGCACGAGCCCGCCGCAGTTGGCGAGGAAGTCGGGCACGTAGAGGATGCCGCGCGCGGCCAGCAGCGCGGCCGCGTCGGGTCCGCTGAGCGGGTTGTTGGCGGCGCCGCAGACGATCCGGCAGCGCAGCTCGCGCGCGACCTGCGTGTCGATCATCCCGCCGAGCGCGCACGGCGCCAGCACGTCGAGCGGCTCGGCCAGCAGGGAGGCGGTGCCGGCCGCACGCACACCCTCGAGTGCTGCGAACGCATCCGGGTCGGGATCGCAGCCGATCACGTCGGCGCCGGCGTCGAGCAGCATCCGCGCCAGCCTCCCGCCGACCTTGCCGAGCCCGACGACGCCGACGCGGCGGCCGGCGAGCGAGTCGTCGCCGTCGAGCGCGTGCAGCGCCGCGCCGATCGCGCAGAAGACGCCGACGGCGGTCGCCGGCGAGGGGTCACCGCCGACACGGCCGGCATGCGCGCGGCCGACGACGTGCTCGGTCTGCAGCGCGATCAGGTCCATGTCGGCGGTCGTCGTGCCGACGTCCTCGGCGGTGATGTAGGAGCCGCCGAGCGCGTCGAGCGCGCGGCCGAAGGCGGCCAGCCGCGGCGCGCGCAGGTCGTCGCGGCCGTCGTCGAGCAGCACCGCCTTGCCGCCGCCGAGGTCGAGTCCGGCGGCGGCCGCCTTCAACGTCATCGCGCGCGACAGCCGCAGCGCGTCGTCGAGCGCCTCCGGCAGCCCGTGCGCGTAGCGGCGCAGCCGCAGGCCGCCGAGCGCGGGACCGAGCGCGGTCGAGTGGATCGCGACGACGGCGCGCATGCCGCTGTCGCGGTCGTGCAGCAGCTCGACCCGTTCGTGGCCCCAGCCGAGCGACTCCGTCAGCCTCGTGCAGATCGTCTCGCTCGTCATCGCTTCCGCTCCTCGTCGTGGTTCTGCGGCGCGGCCGGTGGCCGCGCCTCCGTGTGTGCGTCCTGCGCGGGCGGCAGCGTCGTCGCCGCGTCCGCTTCGAGCGTCGCGTGCAGCTCCTGCGCGCGGGCGCGGAAGCGCGCGACGCCGCGCAGCTTGATCTCCTCGTAGCCGCGCACGAGCGCCGGCAGCTCGGCCGCCTCCAGCGCGAGCGCGAGCGTCTCCGGCGTCAGCCGTGCGAGCGCGTCGTCGACCAGCTCCAGGTACTCGCCCGGCAGCGCCCGCTCGACGCGCCGCACCTCGGCGCGGCCGAACGGGTCCAGCTGCGTGCCGCGCAGGCGGCGGCCGTGCGCCAGCAGCCGCAGCCCCGGCAGGAACCAGCGGCCGAGCTGCAGCTTGCGTCTCAACCCGAGCGCGCGCAGCGCCGGCGGATGCAGGTGGAACGCGACGCGCGTGCCGCGCGGCAGCTCGGCGACGGCCATCACATGCAGCCGCGCGACCTCGTACTCGTCCTTGTACGCGAGCAGTCTGTGGAGGTTGCGCGCGACCGCCTCGGCGACCGCGCTGCTGCCGGGCAGCGCCGCCTGCTCGCGCCGCGCGACGTCCGCGACGGTCGCGGCGTAGCGCGCGGCGACCGCGCGCCCGCCCCAGCCGGTGAGGTCGGCGACGCGCAGCTCCAGCAGCCGCTCCAGCTCGCTGCCGGCCGGCGCCGCCTGGGCGATCAGCGCGCGCTCGCGGGCGCTCGGCCGCCGGCTCGCCGACGCTGGCGTGCGGTCCTCTCGCAGCGCCGCGACCGCCTCCGGCGCGGCGACGCAGGCGCGGCCCCACTCGAACGCCGCGACGTTGCGCTCGACGGCGGCGCCGTTGAGGCGGAAGGCCTCGTGCAGCGACGCTTGCGTCAGCGGGATCGCGCCTCGCTGCCAGGCGGCGCCGAGCACGATCACGTTCGCCGTGGAGTCGCTCTCGAACAGCTCGCGCGCGAGCGCGTGGGCATCGAGGTAGACGTTGTCGGCGGCGCGCGTGACGGCGTCGATCGCGCCGGTCGCGGCCATCACGTCGGGCGCGGTCGCGTCGGCGTCGCGCACCATCGTCGCGGTCGGCACGACATCGGTCGCGACGACGGCGAGCGTGCGCGCGCGGTCGGCGGCGCGCAGGTTCGCGGGCGCCGCCGCGCCGAGCAGGTCGAAGCCGAGCAGCAGGTCGAGGCCGGCCGCCGGCGCGCTCGCGCCGCCCTCCGGGGCGGCGGTCGCGATGCGCACGTCGGAGACGACCGGGCCGGCCTTCTGGCTGAGCCCGGTCTGGTCGAGGCCGCGGCTGTGGCGGCCGTCGAGCAGCGCCGCCATCGCCAGCACCTGGCTGACCGTCACGACGCCGGTGCCGCCGATCCCGACCAGCCGCAGCCGCACGTCGTCGGCGGCGAGCGGCGGCGGCTCCGGCAGGGCGGGCGGCGTCGGCAGCGCGCGCTCGGCCTTCTGCTCGGCACGCGGCGGGATCACCGTCAGGAACGACGGGCAGTCGCCCTCCAGGCAGGTCAGGTCGCCGTTGCAGGAGTCCTGGTTGATCCGCGTCTTGCGCCCGAACTCGGTCTGCACCGGCTCGACCGAGAGGCAGCCGGAGCGCTCGCCGCAGTCGCCGCAGCCCTCGCAGACGCGCTCATTGATCACGACCTGCCGCGGCGGCGGCGGCGCGAGGCCGCGCTTGCGCGCGCGGCGCAGCTCGGCCGCGCACGCCTGGTCGTGGATCAGCACGGTGACGCCCTCGACCTTCGCCAGCTCGCGCTGCGTCCGCTCCAGCTCCGAGCGCGGCCGCAGTTCAGCCCCCGGGCCGAGGTCGACGCCGTCGTAGCGCGACAGGTCCTCGGCCGTCACGACGATCCGCTCGACGCCCTCGGCGGCGAGGCTGCGGACGAGCGCCGGCACCGGCAGCTGACCCTCGACGTGCTGGCCGCCGGTCATCGCGACGGTGCCGTTGCAGAGCAGCTTGTACGTGACGTCGATGCCGGCGGCGACGGCGGCGCGGATCGCCAGCGAGCCGGAGTGGTGGAAGGTGCCGTCGCCGAGGTTCTGGACGAAGTGGCGGCGCTCGGCGAACGGCGCGGCGCCGACCCACTGGACGCCCTCGCCGCCCATCTGCGTGATGCCGGCGACGGCGCCGCGGCCGGTCGTGTCGAGCAGCACCATCGTGTGGCAGCCGATGCCGGCGCCGACGATCGCGTCGTCGGGCGCCTTCGTGCTGACGCTGTGCGGGCAGCCGGAGCAGAAGGCCGGCGTGCGGCGGGCGCCGAGGTCGGCGACCGGGCGCGCGGCGACGGCGTCGAGCAGCTCCAGCCGCGCGCGCACGGCGGCGAGGTCGGTGGTGGGGGCGTCGGCGCCGCGGCCCGTGTCGGCCGCGCGGTCGCGCTCTGCCCGCGCCAG
>NZ_JAWSTH010000022.1:0-70862 GCF_033542075.1 Conexibacter stalactiti | reverse complement strand
GGCCGTCGCCGCGGCGGTCGCGGCCGCGGCGGCGGTCGACGACGCGGCCGGCGCGAGCACCGGCGCGGCCGGCACGATCACCCGCGGTTGACGACGGCGCGCCTGCGCCGCCGCTTCGACGCGTGTCAGCGGCCGGCGGCCCCACTGCGCCGTGACGGCATAGCCGACGAGTCTGTCGAAGTAGTCCTGCAACGGCGTCACCTCGATCCCTTCGTGCGCGAGCGTGCTCCGCGCGCGCGTCGTGTCGTAACGCGCCCGCAGCGCGAAGTACGGATAGAAGACGGTGCTGCGCTCCAGCCAGCGGCGTCTGGCGCCGCTGCTGCGCCGCAGCAGCGCCTGGTGAACGGTGCGCTGGTAGAGCGCGGGCGGCAGCGCGTACGGACGGCTGCGCTCGAACGTGTCGGCAGACATGTCGATCAGCTCGCCGACGCTGCTCGCCTGCGGACCGGCCGCGAGGCTGTAGGTGCGGCCGGGCTCGCCCTCGACGCCGCCGCCGGCCAGCGCGTAGATCGCGTCGGCGACGTAGTCGACCGGCACGACGTCGACCGGCGAGGCGCGGCGGGCCGGCATCACCGGCGTCGTGGCGCCCTTCGCGAACGCCTTCAGCGGCGCGTAGATGACGTTGAAGGCGGGGGTCCAGCCGGAGTCGCGCTCGCCGACGACGATGCTCGGGCGAAAGACCTGCAGCGGCAGCCGGCCGGCGTGCTCTCGCACGAGCTTCTCGGCCTCCCACTTCGTCCGCTCGTACGTGTTGCGGTGGTCCTGGCCGAGGTCGAGGTCGTCCTCGCCGAAGACCCCTCTGTGGGTGCCGGCGACGTAGGCGGTCGAGACGTGCGAGAAGCGCCGCAGGCCGCCGCGCCGCTGCGCCAGCAGCGCGAGCTCCAGCATGTTGCGCGTGCCCTCGACGTTGATCGTGCGCGCCTCCTCCAGCGGCAGCGTGAACTCGACCGAGGCGGCCGAGTGGACGATCTCGACGACCTGCTCGGCGAGCGTGTCGCGCTGCGCCGCGGTCAGGCCGAGGCCGGGCTCGGCGAGGTCGGCGCGGATCGCTCTAAGACGGTCGTCATAGCGTTCCGCGTCGGGCAGCACGTCGTGCACGGCGGCGCGCAGCCGCGCGGCAGCCTCGGCGTCGTCGGCGGCGCGCACGAGCGCGTAGACGGTGCGCTGCCCGCGTTCGAGGTAGCGCGCGAGCAGTTCCATTCCGAGGAACCCGGTCGCGCCGGTCAGCAGCACCGGTCCGTCGGCGAGCGTCATGTCGGTCGGCTGCGGCGTGAGCATGCCAGACAGGTTGCCGGTGCCACGGAGCCGCCGGTATCGCCAACGGGACGAACCTCCCCTCACGCTGTTTGGACGCCGGTCGAAGAGGTTCGAGCGGTCAGGTGGGGAATGAGGTGAGCCCGCGACCGCAGGGGGTGGACGGCCGCGGGCTCGTGGGGGAGACGGTGGTTCAGCGGCGCGGCACGGTGACGGTCACCAGCCGCGTGCTCGTGCGTGAGTTGCCGGCGGCGTCGGTCGCCGTCACGCGCACGCGCACCTTGAAGGCGCGGCGCGGAGTGCCGACGAGCTTGCGGACCGGCTTCAGCGTCGTGCTGCGGGTCGCCGTCGAGGCGCCGAATCTGCGACCGGCGAGCGTCAGGCGGTACGCGGCGGCGAGGCGGGCGCTGCGCGGCGCGGCTTCCAGCGCGAACGCGAGCGAGGCGCGCTCGTCGACACGCGCGCTGACTCTGATGCCGCGCTTGAGGAAGGCGGCCAGCGTCACTCTGCCGGGCGCCGACAGGGTCGCGCGCGGCGCTCTGCGATCGGGCGCGGGGGTCGCCGCCGGGGGCGCGTCGTCGTCGGCGATCGTGACGGTCGCGCTTGCCGGCGCGCCGAGCGTCAGCGGCGCGGCCGCCTCCGACAGCGCGACGGTGAAGGTCGCGTTCGGCTCATCGGCGGAGTCCTGCTTGGTCGCGAGCGCGATCGTCTTGCTCGTCTCGCCGGGCGCGAACGTCAGCACCCCGCCGGCCGGCACGTAGTCGGCGCTCGTCGCGCTGCCGTCGGCGGTCGCGTAGCGGACGCTCGCACTGCCGTTGGCGGGGCCGCTGCGCGTCACCGTCAGCGTCGTGCCGGCGCCCTCGGTGACCGTCGCCGCGGCGGTGGAGAACTGCGCCGTGGTCGTCGGCAGCACGGCGAAGGCGTGCAGCGGCAGCGCGAGCTGGCCGACGAGCGTCGCCGCGCCGGTCGCCGATGCGACGGTGTAGAGACTGTCGGCGGCCGTGCCCGGGCGCGCGGTCGCGTAGGCGGTGCCGCCGGGGGAGACGTCGAGGTTGAGCGCGAACGGGTCGCCGCTGGTGATCCCGAGCGCGCCGACCGCGAAGAGCTGGCCGAGGTTCGGCGACGGCGTCGAGTTGACGCCGCCGATCGTCACGAGCGATGAGGTCGCGTGCGCGAGGCCGAACAGCGTCGTGCCGGTCGTGGCGTCGCCGTCGACGCGGTCGTAGCCGGCCGCCGCGACCGCGAAGCCCGGCGTCAGGTCGGTGTCGTTGATCGGCGCGTCGCCGCGGGCGCCGTTGTTCGGGTTGATGCGCAGGTTCTCGTTCGCCGTGTTGACGACGCGGATGCGGTCGACGGTGTGGTTGAAGTCGACGCCGTAGGCGGCGGGCAGCGCGAGGTCGCCGGTCGACGTGATCCCGGTCAGCGGGGAGCCGACCTGCGTCGCCTGGCCTGTGCCGGTGTCGATCCGGTACGTCCGCAGCGTGTCGTCGGCGGCGCCGTGGACGACGCCGATCGCGTACAGCGTCGAGGCGTCGGCGGGCGCGCCGGCGAGCGGCACGAAGCGGAAGTCGATTCCGCTGACGTACTCGCCCGGCTGCAGGCCCGCGATCGGCCGGATGCTCGTGAAGCTGCCGGGTCTGGCGGTGTCGAAGGTCACGAGCGCGTTGCCGGGCGTCACGCCGGCGGCCGGCTCGGCGGCGGCCGGCGCGGCGCCGGCCAGCGTCGCGAGCAGCGCGCCGCTCGTCGCGATCCATGTACGTCGCTGCATGGTGTCCCCTCCGGGATTTGGCGTGGCGATTTGCTGCCGGGGCCTGCTCGTCCCTACGTAACCGCGGCGAGAACGGACGCCCGTGAAACCTCGCACGTGCCCATGCTGACGCGTCACCGCTGCTTCACAACCGGCCGCCGCGACGCGGCTAGCTTGCGCGCCGCTCGTCCCACCGCTCTCCCGACCAAGGAGCCAGATGCCGTCCCACCTGCTGCGCGCGGCGCTCGCCGCGGCCGCGCTGACCGCTGCGCTGCCGACCGCCGCCGCGATCGCCGCCCCGCGCCAGTCGTTCGACCTGCAAGCCCACCGCGGCGGGCTCGGGCTGCGCTCGGAGTCGACGCTCGCCAGCTTCGGCAACGCCATGAGACTGGGCGTGACGACGCTGGAGCTGGACATCCAGATCACGCGCGACGGCGTCGCGGTCGTCTCGCATGACCGCAGAGTGCAGGGCGCCAAGTGCCAGGACACGGCGCCGGCGACGGACGGCGACCCCGACTATCCGTACGTCGGTGACTGGGTCAAGGACCTGACGCTCGCGCAGGTCAAGACGCTCGACTGCGGCTCCAGACGGCTCGCCGACCATCCCGCTCAGGAGACCGTCCCCGGCGCGCGGGTCCCGACGCTCGCCGAGGTCTTCGCGCTCGTCAAGCGCTACGACGCGCCGGTCAGGCTCAACGTCGAGACGAAGTACGAGGCCGGCACGACGGAGACCGCGCCGCTGGAGCAGTTCGTGCAGGCGCTCGCGCGCGAGACGCGCAGAACGGGGCTGCTTGGCCGCGTCAGCCACCAGAGCTTCGCGTGGGCGACGCTGAAGCGGATGCACGAGGTCGAGCCGCGGATCCCGACGGTCGCGCTGATGGAGCCGTGGAGACGGCTCGACGGCTCTGAGAGAGCGAACTACAGAACCTGGTTCGACCTCGATCCGGCCGACTACGACGGCGATCTCGTGCGCGCCGCCGCGAGCTTCCGGCCCGACGCGATCTCGCCGGTCCACGCCTACCAGCAGAACGGCAGAGTGAGCGATCCCGGCTACACGCCGTTCACGACCGCCGCGCTGGTGCGCGACGCCCACCGCCTCGGGCTGAAGGTCGTGCCGTGGACGGTCGACGACCCGGCGACGATGCGCAAGCTGATCGACGACGGCGTCGACGGCATCATCACCGACTACCCCGACCGGCTGCGCGAGGTGATGCGCGGCGAGCGGCTGCGGCTGCCCGCCGTCACGCCCGCGCCGTTCGACGTGCAGGCGCACCGCGGCGGCCGCGCCCACCGGCCGGAGAACACGCTCGCCGCGTTCCGCTGGGCGCTCGAGCAGCCGGGCATCTCGACGCTGGAGCTGGACACCGTCGTCACGCGCGACGGCGCGCTCGTCGTCTCGCACGACCGCACCGTCAACGGCTCGCACTGCGCGGACACCGCGCCGGTGCGCGAGGGCGACCGCCAGTTCCCCTACGTCGGCAGAGCGATCCGCGAGCTGACGCTGGCGCAGGTGCGGACGCTCGACTGCGGCAGCACGACGCCGCCGTCGCTGCCCGCCCAGGAGGCGGCGCCGGGCGAGCGGATCCCGACGCTGCGCGAGGTGCTCGGGCTGGTGCTCTCCAGCGACCGCGACGACATCCGCCTCAACGTCGAGACGAAGCTCTCGCCGCTGGCGCCGCTGGAGGGCGCGGACCCGGGCGAGCACGCGCGGCTGCTGGTCGGTGAGCTGAAGCGCGCGCGGCTGCTGAAGCGCGCGACGGTGCAGTCGTTCGACTGGCGCACGATCGTCGCGGCGCGCAAGCTCGACCGCCGCGTGCAGACGGTCGCGCTCGTGTGGCAGTACGGGCCGGCCGAGTGCGTCACGCTCGCCGACGAGTGCTCGCTGCAGGCGCTCTACGGCGAGCCGAGCGTGAAGAGCCCGTGGACCGCCGGCTTCGACTGGTGGCGCGAGCAGGACCTCGGCAAGCTCGTGCGCCGCGCCGGCGCCGGCGTCGTCTCCGCCAACTGGCAGGTGCACGACCCGGCGCAGGTCGCCGCTCCGAGCGACGACTGGTACGTCCGCACCGACCCGGCGTACTTCCACGGACCCGACGTGGCGGGCCTCCACGAGCAGGGGCTGCAGGTCGTCCCCTACACGCTCGACGACCCGGCGGTGCTGCAGCGCGCGATCGACCTCGGCGTCGACGGCGTCATCAGCGACGACCCGCTCAGAGCGATCGCGGTCGCGACGCGCAACGGGCTGCGCTGAGCGGCGCCGTCAGGTCGCCGACAGGTCCGGCTCGCCGAGGGGGTGCGGCGGGCCGGGCGTCGCCGCCTCGGCGACCTCGACGCGGTCGCGGCCGGCGCGCTTGGCGGCGTAGAGCGCGCGGTCGGCGGCCTGCATCAGCGTGTGCGCCTCGAGCGCGTGGATGCCGAGCACGGCGACGCCGAAGGAGGCGGTCAGGCGCGTCTCGTCGAGGTCCAGCTCGATCGCCGCTATCGCGCGGCGCAGCTCCTCGGCGACCCTCATCGCGCCTTCGATCGGCGTGTCAGGCAGCAGCACGGCGAACTCCTCGCCGCCGCTGCGGGCGGCCAGGTCGCTGTCGCGCAGGCCGCCGCGCAGCGCCTCGCCGACGGCGACCAGCGCGCGGTCGCCGGCGTCGTGGCCGTGCGTGTCGTTGAGCTGCTTGAAGTGGTCGATGTCGAGCACGACGAGCGCCAGCGGGCGGCGGCTGCGGCCGGCCTGGGCCAGCATCCGCTTGAGCGCGTCCTGGAAGGCCCAGCGGTTCGGCAGCCCGGTCAGCGCGTCGGTCGTCGCGCGCGACTGCGCGAGCGCGAGCGTGCGCAGGCCGGAGAGGATCGGCGCCGCCTGCGCGAGGCTGTCGGTGACGACCCGCTCGCCGCGCGCGGCGCGGCCGCTGTCGTCCTGCACGTTGACGGCCCCGATGATGCCGTCACCGACGACCAGCGGCCGACAGGCCGACGGCCCGGCTCTGCCGCAGACCTCGCAGGCGACGAGCGGCTCGTGCTCGCGCTGCACGTGCGGCGCGCCGCGGCGGATCGCGAGGCAGTCGCGGGGACGCGCGTCGCGCAGACCCGCCTGCAGCGGCGAGCCGGCCGCGATGGCGGTGCCGGACTCCAGCCGCTCGTTGCCCGCGCTGCGGCGCAGCACCGTCACCTCGCTGCCCTCCAGCTGGCGCTCGAGGTGGCGCTTGAGCAGCGCGTCGGCCTCGGCCTCGTCGCCGGCCGCCTGCATCGCGGCGGCGAACTCGGCCTGGTCGGCGTTGTAGCGGCGCTCCTTCGTCGCACCGCGGCGCAGCAGCAGCAGAGCGATCCCGCCGAGCAGCAGGCTGATCATCACGATCATCACGAGCGCGCGCGTCAGCAGCTGGTCGGCGCGCTTGTCGCTCTGCTGGTCGAGCAGCTCCTGGTAGCGCGCGTGCTCGGCGCGGAAGGCGTCGATCGGGCCTTCGCGCGTTCTCAGCTCGGCGTCGAATCTTCTGTCGTCGATCGTGAGCGATCTGACGTCGTCGGCGGCCAGCGCCTCCCACTTGTCCTGTGCGACGTCGAGGCGTCGCAGCGCGTCGCGGGCCTCGTCGCTGTCGGCCAGCTCCAGCTCCTGCTGGATCAGCGCGTCGAAGCGGTGGCGGGCGTCGGTGTACGGCTCCAGGTACGGGTCCTCGAAGGTGCTGAGGAAGCCGCGCACGCCGATCTCCTGATCGAGCATCGCGGCGAGCAGCTGCTGCGAGGCCTCACTGCGCTCGAACTGTTGGTCGGTGTCGCGCTTGACGGCCCCGAAGACGAGCACCAGCGCGATGATCCAGCCGGCGAGCAGACCGCCGAAGAGAAGCGTGGGGAGGATCCGTCTGAACGACATCTCCCCGGGGGATCGACCGCGAGCCGCGCGGGCTTGAGCGAAGCTGGCGGCGTTGCGCGCCCCACCTTCGTAGGATCGACCGTCGTGAGCGAGCCGGCGCAGACGGTCGAGCAGTTCCTCGCGGCGCTGCCGCCGCCGCGTCGCGCGGCCGCCGAGGCGCTGTTGGCGACGATCCGCGCGCACCTGCCGCAGGGCTTCGCCGAGCGGATGAACTACGGGATGGTCACGTTCACGACGGCCGGCGGGCTGGCGCTGGTCTCGGTCGCCGACCACGGCTACTACGGCGCGCTCTACGTCAACTGCGTCGAGCCGGGCGCCGAGGAGCGCCTTTACGCGCGCTGGCGTGCGACCGGCACGCCGCTCGAGACCGGCAGCCGCGCCGTCCGCTTTCGCGACGCGGGCGATCTGGCGCTGGAGGTCGTCGGCGAGTTCGTCGCGGGCGGCGACGCCGAGGCGCTCGCGGCCGCGTACGGGCGGGCGCGGCGGCCGCCTCCGCCCGCCTCGCGGCCGCCGGCGCGGCGGTAGGCTGCGCGCATGATCTGGCTGCTGCGCCACGGCGACGCGCACGACCCCGAGCCGGGGCAGTCTGACGCGGAGCGGCCGCTGACCGAGAAGGGCGAGCGGCAGGCGCGCGCGGCCGGCGTCGCGCTCGCGCGGCTCGGCGTCGAGATCGACTGCTGCCTGGCGAGCCCGCGCGTGCGCGCACGGGAGACGGCGCGGCTGGCCTGCGAGGCGCTCGGCGTGGAGGTCGAGATCGAGCCGGTGCTGCAGGGCGGCCGCTTCGAGCCCGAGGCGCTCGCCGCGGGGCGCGGGTCGCAGGTGCTGCTGGTCGGCCATGAGCCCGACTTCTCGCGCGCGGTGCGCGAGCTGACCGGCGCGGTCGCGCAGATGAAGAAGGGCGGCCTCGCCGGCTGCGACCCGGGCCTGCTGCACGTGCTCCTGCGCCCGGCAGAGCTGCGCGCGATCGCCGGCGCGTAGGCCGCGCGCGCGGGGCGACTGGCGCCGCCGCGCGCTTCCTGACAGTTCACTCACGATCGCATCTGTGCGTTTCTGTACGCCAGTGGTTGGGTAACGACCAGCGGTGACCGTCGCGGTGCCACGCGGCGGGGTCGAAACCAGCAGGAGGAGAGATGTCCCCAGGCCCGCTCGGCGCCGCGCTCAGCGCTGCTCCGAAACCGACCGCCGCGCGCCGCGCGGCGGCCGTCGGCATGCTCGCGCTGGCCGCGAGCGCCGCATTCGGCGCCGCGCCGGCGAGCGCGAGACCGCCCCGCGACGACGGACCCGGCCGCGCGCTCGGGCTGCCGTCGCTCGACACCGCCCAGCGCTACAACCTGTCGCCGGCCTCGCGCACGCTGACCCCGGTCGCGCTCGACGACGCGACCGCGCTCAACGCCGACTTCGTGACCGCCGCGTCGCGCGCCTCCGAGGAGGACGCGCACCGGCTCGACGCCGACCCGACCAGCAGACGCGCCAAGATCGGCGGCAGCTGGGTCCGCAGCGCCGGCGCCGGCGAGCCGCTCGCCGAGTTCTCCTACTCGCTGCTGCGCCCGCGCGGCGGCGGTCAGGTGCGGCTGCGGATCGAGGAGGCCGGCGCCGAGCTGGCCGAGTACGACGTGCTCGTCAACGGCGTCAAGGTCCACCACCGCGGCCCCAACCCGCGGGAGCGCGGCTCCTACGGCGGCCAGGTCGGCCTCGTCCACTACGAGATCGACCTGCCGCGCGCCGCGCTCGACAAGCGCCGCGGCGACCGCTTCCGCCTCACCTTCCGCAACGCCGACGACCCCGGCCCCGGCGCGCGGATCGCGCAGGTCTGGTCGATCGGCGGCGAATCCCGTCGCGGCAGCGACCCGGCCGCGCCGTACGGCGGCACCGTCACCAACGCCCGCGCGCTCGCCGGCGGCCGTGGCAGCGCGACGCTGCGCGGCGACGTCTTGAGCCGCCCATACGCGATCGTCGACTTCGGCAAGGAGGTCGGCGGCGACGTGACGGTCCGCGCCAAGCGGCTCGACGGCGCGCCGAAGGTCTCCTTCGCCTTCTCCGAGAGCAAGCAGTTCATGACGAGCGCCTCGGACTACTCGGCCGACCCGGTCGGCGTCGTGACCGAGACCGAGACGGTCAAGGTCCCCGCCGGCACCAGCACGATCTCCCCGCCCGACGGTCGCGGCGGCTTCCGCTACCTGATGGTGTGGCTGAGCGGACCGGGCGCCGTCGAGCTGTCGGACCTGAAGCTCAGCTTCGAGGCGGCGCCGCTGCAGAGAGACCTGCGCGACTACGCCGGCGCGTTCCTCAGCTCCGACGACCAGCTCAACCGCTTCTGGTACTCCGGCGCCTACACCGTTCAGCTGTCGACGATCGACCCGCAGACCGGGCGCCGCTACCCGGCCGAGCCCGGCCCGCCGCACAACGACGCGAGAATCGGCGACGGCCCCTCGGTGATCGTCGACGCGCCGAAGCGCGACCGCTTCATCTGGGGCGGCGACCTCGTCGTCGCCAACCCGGTCGCGTACCTGACGACGCACGACACGCTCAGCCCGCAGCTCGCCTTCGACTGGCTGTCGGCCAGACCGAGCCCCGAGGGGCAGCCGGCCGGCGTCTACATCCCGCTCGAGGACGGCAACGGCTGGTGGATGAACTGGGGCGAGTACGCGCTCTGGTGGGTGATCAACTACGAGAACCACTGGCGCTACACCGCCGACAGAGCGTTCCTCGACAGATGGTTCGACCAGCTCGTCGCGACGATCGGCTGGGCGCGCGCGAACGTCGATCCCGCCGACGACCTGCTCAAGACGCCGGCCGCGGCCGGCGGCCACTGGGGCTACGGCATCGGCGGCACGAAGGAGACGTACAACAACGCGCTGCTCGTGCACGCGCTGCGCGTCGGCGCGACCGTCGCCGAGCAGCAGGGCAGAGGCGACCTCGCCGCCGACTGGCGCGCGCAGGCGGACAGAACGGCCGCCGCGATCAACGGCGCGCTGTGGGACGAGGCGACCGGCGCCTATGTCCTGCAGCCGGGCTCGACCGCGCACCCGCAGGACGCCAACACGCTCGCCGTCCTCGCCGGGGTCGCGCCGGCTGAGCGCTCCGACCGCGTGCTGTCGTTCCTGCGCAGCGGATGGACGGCGATCGGCTCGCCGAGCGTCGACGTCGAGGGCAGCCCGGTGCCGCGCTACATCAGCCCGTTCGTCTCGACCTTCGAGCTCGACGCGCTGGCCGGAAACGGCCGCACCGACGACGCGCTCGACCTGCTGAAGCGGACCTGGGGCCACATGCTGAAGGGCGATCAGACCGGCACGTTCTGGGAGAACATCTCGCTCTCCGGCGGCCCCCAGCTCGGCTCCTACACGTCGTACTCGCACGGCTGGGGCGCCGCGCCGACGACCTTCCTGACCAACACCGTGCTCGGCGTCAAGCCGACCGGCGCCGGCTTCTCGGAGTTCGTCGTCGAGCCGCACGTGCCGGCCGGGCTGCAGTGGGCGCAGGGCCGCGTGCCGACGCCGAAGGGCGACGTCGACGTCGCCTGGAAGCGCACCCGCGACGGCCGCCTGACGGTCGCCGTCAGCGCACCGCCCGGGACGACGTACACGGTGAGAATGCCGGGAGCGGAGCCACGCACGCTGACGGGCTCCACCACCACGACGGGAGCGATCCGATGAACCGCCCTGCGAAGGGACTGCTTGCTGCCGCCCTCGTCGTGATGGTGGGGAGCGGGACAGCCGATGCGGCCCGCCCCGCGCCCGCGACCGACCCGTCGGGGCCGTGGCGCTCCGACGACCACCGCCCGCGCAGAGGCGCCTGGCGCGACTACGTGCTGGCGCCGTCGGGCCGCTCGCTGGCGGCCGAGTCGATCCTGCAGGCGACCCCGCGCGGCGGCGCGATCGACGGCGACGCGAACGCCGCGCTGCGCGCCGACGGGCGGGCCGTCAGATTGACCAGCATCGGCGATCGCACGACCTCGCCGCTGCTGGCGCTCGACTTCGGTCAGGAGATCGGCGGCCACGTGCGCGTGAAGCTCAGCGGCGCCTCGCCGACCCCGCCGAGACTGCACGCCTGCTTCAGCGAGTCCAAGCGCTACCGCGCGCTCGGGACGCGCAACGACGGCCAGGCGAGATTCGCGCCCGGCTGCGACACCGCCAACATCTGGGTCGGCTTCCCCGGCACCGCCTACACCTACGACGCCGACAGCCACACGCTCGACATCCCGGCGACGCTGCCGGGCGAGGCGTACGACAGAACGCTGCGCGGCGGCTTCCGCTATCTGACGCTGTTCCTCGACGGCCCCGGCTCGCTCGACGTCGACGCCGTCACGGTCGACTACACGCCCGAGCCCTCGCGCAGGGACCCGTCGAAGCTGGCCGGCTGGTTCAACAGCTCCGACGAGGAGCTGAACAAGATCTGGCACGCCGGCGTCTACACCGTGCAGGTCAACACCGACAAGGCGAGCACGGCGAAGTCGTGGCCGTACAGAGACGGAGAGCGCGACCACGCCGACGGGCAGCTGCCGCACCTCGGTCCCGACGACGAGGTGATCTACGACGGCGGCAAGCGCGACCGGCTCGTCTGGCAGGGCGACCTCGCCGTGCAGAACCCGGTCGCCTACCTGTCGACCTGGAACCTGGCGGCGGTCGACAACTCGCTCGTGCACCTCGCCAAGCAGCAGCTCGACGACGGCTTCGTGCCGGCCTCCTCGCAGATGGGGCCGCACAACGCGGGCGAGCAGCGCAACTACGGCGAGTACGTCACCTGGTTCCTCTTCAACATGGCCGAGCACTACCGCTACACCGGCGACCGCGCCTTCGTGCGGCAGTGGTGGCCCGCGCTCAGAAGAGCCGCGGCGTGGCTGGAGAGCGTCCGCCAGCAGGACCCCAGAGGTCTGATCGGCTTCGCCGACGTCAGATCGTGCGGCCACTACGGCTACTCCGACTGCGGCCACGAGACCTACGTCAACGCGCTCTACAAGCGCAACCTCGACCAGCTCGCGACGCTCGCGGGCGCGCTCGGCGACACGGCCGCGGCGAGAACGTACGCCGCGCGCGCGGACGAGGTCGCGAGAGCGATCGAGGCGCAGCTGTGGGACGAGCAGGCCGGCGCCTACCGCCTCAGCCGTGAGCTGCCGGCGGTGCATCCGCAGGACGGCAACGCGGCGGCGGTCCTGACCGGCGTCGCGAGCGGCGCCAGAGCGTCACGCGCGCTCGCGTTCCTGCGCGCCAACACCTGGTCGCGCTACGGCTCGCTGACGGTCAGCCCCGACGAGCCGAACGCGTCGCTGCCGGCCTTCTACGCGCCGCTCCCGAGCGGCTTCGAGGCGGAGGCGCGCTTCGGCCTCGCCGACGACCCGCGCGGCCTCCAGGCCGAGGACGGGATCGCGCTGCTGAAGCGCTTCTGGGGCCACCAGCTGCGGCAGGATCCCGGCTCGACCTTCGTCGAGCACCTGCTGCCGAGCGGCTACCCGAGCCTGTCGCAGTTCTCCTCGCTCGCGCACGGCTGGGCGAGCGGGCCGACGGTCGTGCTCAGCCGCAGAGTGCTCGGCGTCGACCCGACCGCGGCCGGCTACGAGCGCTTCGACGTCGCACCTCAGCCGGCCGGCCTGAGCTGGGCCGAGGGCGCCGTCCCGACGCCGCACGGTCAGGTCGCGACGAGCTGGACGCGCCGCGGCGACGACCTGCGGATCGAGCTGACGGTGCCGCGCGGCACGACCGGCCGCGCGAGCGTGCCGACCTTCGGGCGGACCGTGCAGGTGCGTCGCGACGGGCGGCTCGTGTGGGATGGCAGACGCGCGCTGGCTGCCGGCGTCAGCCGCGCCGGCGACCGGATCCTCGTCGACGGCCTCACGCGTGGGCGCCACGTCGTGCGCGGCGAGGCGATCGGCGCGGGCGCGCGCGACGAGCTGCGGCTCGCCGTCACGCCCGCGCGCGCGACCGTCGAGCCGGGCGACCTCGTCGCTGTCAAGGTCGGCCTCAGCGGCGTCGCTCGCGCCGACCTCGCCGGTGACCTGACGGTCTCGAGCTCCGATCCCGATTGGGAGGTCAGCCCGAAGACGACGCGCTTCGCGCTCGACTCCGACGGCCGCCCGGTCTCCGACACGCTGAAGGCGTACGTCGTCGTGCCCGACGACGCGACCTCCGGCAGACGCACGATCACCGTCACCGCGCGCACGCGCGGCGGCGCGAGCGCGAGCGGCACGACGACGCTGTCGCTGACGGCGCGCAGAACCCTGTTCGGCTTCGAGCAGGACACGGAGGGCTGGCAGGCCGGCGCGAACGTCAGCGGCCTCGCGCGCGTGACGTCGTTCGCGAACGGGCCGGGCAAGCCGTCCGAGGGTGCGGGCGCGCTGGAGGCGACGGCGAGATCGGTCGCGGCGAGCGCGCTGAAGTCGGTCTCCGTCACGCCGGCGAGAGTGCTCGACCTGAGCGCGGCGAGCGAGCTGCACGTGATGCTCGACGCCTACGGCGGCGCGCCCGGCGCCAGCGGCTACGAGGCGGTCCTGACCGTCACCGGCGCCGGCGGCGAGACGAGAACGGTCACCACCGCGGTCAGCGCCGACGCCTGGAACCGCGTCTCGCTCGACCTCGCCGGCTGGGCCGGTCGCACGGCCGTCTCCAGAGTCGAGGTCGGCTTCCGCGCGACCGGCTCCGACACGCTCTGGCAGCCGCGCTTCCAGCTCGACGACGTCGGCATCACCAGCGGCTGAGCAGGTTCTGAGGGGCGGCGGCGGCCGGGCCGGGCGCGCAGGCGCCCGGCCCGGGCCACTGGCCAGGGTGGTCGGTGCAGGCGAACACGGCGTGCTCGCCCGCACCAGCGTCAGATCGTCGACACCGACGCCGAGACGACCCGTCGAGATCTGTCGAACGTGAAGTGAAGCCACGCCAGATCGGTCCCGGGATCTTCAGCGAGCGCGTACGACCACCCGTCCGGGGTGTTGAACATCGGCTCTCCGAGCTGCGTGCGGAGAGCCGAGGTCGATCTTCCGGTGAACACGCCGCAGCGAGCGATCGCCTTCGCGTCCTCGCGGATCCGCTTCTCGCCGCCAGGGCCAGCGGCTTGGGCCGCGCGCCACGCGCCCGCATCGAAGCGGTAGCTCCCGCAGTCAACGCCGTCGCGGCTGAGGATCAGGAACGCGGCGACAGCGGCCAGCACCAGGCCAGCCGCCGTCACGAGCGCCAGTGAGCGTCTCAACCGGAGCACGACGTTCGCTCCGCGACTCGGCTCTGTTGCGCATCGCGTTGCGGACGGCAGTCGCGTTTCTCGTGCAGCCCTCGCCGTGAGGAGACCATTGGCAGCCCTGTTGGTGGTAGAGGTGGGTGACCATCTTCTCGGTCTGGGGGCCGCGGACCCGCCATGCCGTTGTCCGCCGGTCCAGCCACGCTCAGCAAAATCCATCCGTACGTCCAGCGGTTCCCGGGTATGGCATAGGCATCGTTGGACGATGCTCCGGACACGCGGGATCGCTGCACTGATGCCGATCAGCACTGATGACGGACGCCCCAGACGCGGGCGCGAGCGGCCCCTGATCGCGGTCACGACCTCCGAGATGCGCGATCCGCCGGAGCACCTGACGAAGGACCAGGCCGATCCGCCGCGGCGCGAGCTGGCGCTCGGCCTGCGCTATCTGGAGGCGATCGAGAGCACCGGCGGCGTGCCGGTCGTGGCGCCGCCGATGGGGCTCGTCGCCGCCGAGGCGTTGCTCGACGCCGTCGACGGGCTCTGCCTCTCCGGCGGCCCCGACATCCACCCGAGCGCCTACGGCCAGGAGCCCGATCCCGAGCTGGGACCGACCGAGCGCGAGCTGGACGCCTTCGAGCTGGCGCTCGTGCGCGCCGCGGACGCACGCGGCCTGCCGGTGCTGGCCGTCTGCCGCGGGATGCAGCTCGTCAACGTCGCGCGCGGCGGCACGCTGATCCAGCACCTGCCCGACGTCGTCGGCGACGAGGTCGAGCACCGCCAGAGAGAGCGGGCCGAGAACCTCACGCACGAGGTCAGAGTCGCCGAGCACTCGCTGCTGACCGACGTGCTCGGCTGGCGCCACGGCGCCGTCAACTCCTTCCACCATCAGGCGGTCGACGAGCTGGGCTTCGGCCTGGTCGCGACTGCCTGGGCGCCCGACGGCACCGTCGAGGCGTTCGAGGCGCCCGACCGTGCGTTCCTCGTCGGCGTCCAGTGGCATGCCGAGTGCCTGATCGGCTGGCCCGAGCACGTGCGCCTCTTCCAGGCGTTCATCGCCGCCTGCCGCGACGGCGGCGAGACGCTGCGCCCGCGCGCGGTGGAGGCGGTGAGCGGCTGATGTGCGGCCTCGCCGGCGAGATCGCGTTCGAGCGCCCCGCTGACGTCTGCGCCGTCGAGCGGATGGCGGAGACGATGGCGCGGCGCGGCCCCGACGGCCACGGCAGCTGGGCCAACGAGCGGATTGCGCTGGCGCACCGGCGCCTGAAGATCATCGACCTCTCCGAGCGCGGCGCGCAGCCGCTCGTCGACCCGGAGCTGGATCTGACGATCGTCTTCAACGGCTGCATCTACAACTACAAGGAGCTGCGCGCGGAGCTGGAGGCCGACGGCTTCCGCTTCTTCTCGACCGGCGACTCCGAGGTGATCGCAAAGGCGTACAAGCGCTGGGGCGCGGCCTGCGTCGAGCGCTTCGCCGGCATGTTCGCCTTCGCCGTCGCCGAGCGCGACACCGGCCGCGTGACGCTTGCGCGCGACCGCCTCGGGATCAAGCCGCTCTACCTCGCCGAGACCGATGGCGCGCTGCGCTTCGCCTCGACGTTGCCTGCCCTGCTGGCGGGCGGCGGCGTCGACACGCGGCTCGACTCGGTCGCGCTGCACCACTACTTCTCCTGGCACGCGGTCGTGCCGGCGCCGCACACGATCCTGCGCGGCGTCCGCAAGCTGCCGCCCGCGACCGTGCTGACGATCGAGCCCGACGGCACGCGCAGACAGACGACCTACTGGGATCCGCCGTTCGAGCGCCGCCCCGAGCACGACGGGATGGGCGAGCGCGAGTGGAGCGACGCGGTGCTCGACGCGCTGCGCGTCGCCGTGCGGCGGCGGATGGTCGCCGACGTGCCCGTCGGCGTGCTGCTCTCCGGCGGCCTCGACTCGTCGCTGATCGTCGCGCTGCTGGCCGAGGAGGGCCAGCGCGGCCTGCAGACCTTCAGCATCGGCTTCGAGCACGGGCCGGAGGTCGAGGGCGACGAGTTCAGATACTCCGACCTGGTCGCGCGGCAGTACGAGACCGTGCACCAGCGCTGGCGCGTCTCCGGCGAGGAGATCCTCGCCGCGCTGCCCGACGCGATCGACGCGATGAGCGAGCCGATGACCTCGCACGACGCGATCGCCTTCTTCCTGCTCTCGCAGGAGGTCTCCGGCGCCGGCTGCAAGGTCGTGCAGTCCGGGCAGGGCGCCGACGAGGTCTTCGCCGGCTACTCCTGGTACCCGCCGCTGGCGGCCGCCGACGGGCTCGGCGACGACGCCTACGCGGCCGAGTTCATCGACCGCGATCCGGCCGAGATGGCCGACCTGCTGCATCCCAGACGGCTGCCGCCGGTCGACGTCAGCCGCCGCTTCGTGCGCGACCACTTCTCGCGCGCGGGCGCCGACGACCCGCTCGACCGCGCGCTGCGGCTCGACACGCAGATCATGCTCGTCGACGACCCGGTCAAGCGTGTCGACAACATGACGATGGCGTGGGGGCTGGAGGCGCGCACGCCCTTCCTCGACCACGAGCTGGTCGAGCTGGCCGCCGCCTGCCCGCCGTCGCTGAAGCTCGCGCACGGCGGCAAGGGCGTGCTGAAGACCGCGGCGCGGACGCTGTTGCCGGAGACCGTGATCGACCGCCCGAAGGGCTACTTCCCCGTGCCGGCCGTCTCGCACCTGGAGGGCGAGCCGCTGGAGCGGGTGCGCGCCGCGCTGACGGCGAGCGCCGCGCGCGACCGCGGCCTCTACCGGCCCGAGCACGTCGAGGCGCTGCTGGCCGACCCGGTCGGCGCGCGCACCGGGATCGGCAGCTCGAAGCTGTGGCAGGTCGGACTGCTGGAGATGTGGCTGCAAGGGCACGGGATCTAGCGGCGATGACGGTGCTCGAACCGGTCGACGACGAGGCGCGCGGCTCCGGCGAGGACAGCCACGGTGACGGCCGCCACGGCGAGCCGCACGGGGCGCTCGAGGGGTACGACGAGGCGTACGCCGCGCCGGGGTCGCCGCGCGCGCCGTACGAGCGGCTGCTGGGGGAGCTGGCCGAGGTCGATCTCGGTGCGCTGCGGGCGCAGGTGTGGAAGCGGATGGAGGCGATCGGCGCGACCTTCGGGACGCAGCCGTTCGGCGTCGACCCGGTGCCGCGGATCCTCGCCGCCGACGAGTGGGCGTCGCTCTCCGCCGGCCTCGCGCAGCGGGTGCTGGCGCTCAACGCCTTCGTGCGCGACGCCTACGGCGAGCGCCGCATCGTCACCGCCGGCGTCGTGCCGGCGCACGTGATCGAGCAGGCCGACGGCTACGAGCCCGACCTGCGCGGCCGGCTGCCCGACGGCGCGGTCCCGATCGGCGTCGCCGGCCTCGACGTCGTGCGCGACACCTGCGGCACGTTGCGGGTGCTGGAGGACAACCTGCGGATGCCGTCCGGCTTCACCTACGCGGTCGCCGCGCAGGAGGCGGTGCTGGAGGCGCTGCCGCACGTCGGCGCGCCGCGCCACGACCTCGCCGCCGGCGTCGCGCCGGCGCTCGCGCGGACACTGCGCGACGCCGCCCCCGGCGGCGGAGGAGGCAGCGGCGGCGGCTCCGACGGGCCGGTTGTCGTGCTGCTGAGCGAGGGCGAGGACGGCGCCACCTGGTACGAGCACGCGACCGCGGCGCGCTGGCTGGGGATCCCCGCCGTCACGCTGCGCGACCTGCGCCGCCACGGCCGCGACGTCGTCGCGACGCTCCCCGGCGGCCGGCGCGTGAAGGTCGACGTGGTCTATCGCCGCGCCGACGAGGACCGGCTGCGCGGCGACGACGGCCGCCCGACCGCGCTCGCCGAGCTGCTGCTGGAGCCGTGGCTGGCCGGTCACGTCGCGGTCGTCAACGCCTTCGGCACCGGGGTGGCCGACGACAAGCTCGCGCACGCCCACGTCGAGGGGATGATCCGCTTCTACCTCGGCCAGGAGCCGCTGCTGAAGTCGGTCCCGACGCTCGACCCGAGCGACCCGGACGTCGCCGCGCGCGTGATCGCCGACCCGCGCTCCTACGTCGTCAAGCCGCGCTCGGGCGAGGGCGGCAAGGGCGTCGTCGTCTGCGCCCACGCCGACGCCGCCGACGTGCGGCGCGTCGTGCACGAGCTGCGCGAGCGGCCCGAGCGCTGGATCGCGCAGGAGACGGTCGCGCTGTCGCACCACCCGACCGTCGTCGACGGCAGACTGGCGCCGCGGCACATCGACCTGCGGCCGTTCGTCTTCGCGACCAGGACCGGCGCGACCGCCGTCCCCGGCGGGCTGACGCGCGTCGCCTGGGAGGCCGGCGCGCTGGTCGTCAACTCCTCACAGCAGGGCGGTGCGAAGGACACATGGGTGCTTCGGTAGAGGACGTCGGCGCGTTGCCCGAATGGGCGGAGTGGAACCCGACCGCGACCGCCTACACGCTCGGCGTCGAGGAGGAGGTGATGCTGCTCGACCCGTGGCGCTGGTCGCTGGCGCAGCGGATCGAGGACGCGCTCGATGGGCTGCCCGAGTCGCTCGGCGGCTTCATCAGCGCCGAGACCCACCAGGCCGCGATCGAGCTGGCGACCGAGCCGCACCGCACCGTCGCCGGCGCGACCGGCCAGCTGCGCGCGCTGCGCGGCCAGCTCTCCGACGGGCTCGCGGCGCTGGGGATGGCGGTCGCCGCCGCCGGCACCCACCCGACCGCGACGTGGAAGGAGACGGAGGTCTCGCCGGCCGGCCGCCACCAGCTGATCCACGAGACGATGCGGGAGCTGGCGCGGCGCGAGCCGACCTTCGCGCTGCACGTCCACGTCGGCGTCGCGGAGGCGGCGAGCGCGACGAGACTGCTCAACCAGATGCGCGCGCACGTGCCGCTGCTGCTGGCGCTGTCGGCCAACTCGCCGTTCTGGCAGGGCCGTGACGCCGGCATCTGCTCGGCCCGCACGATCGTCTTCTCGACCTTCCCGCGCACCGGCATCCCGCGCCGCTTCGACGACTACCTCGACTGGGTCGGGGCGGTCGACCCGCTGATACGCGCCGGCGCGATCCCCGAGCCGACCTTCCTGTGGTGGGACCTGCGGCTGCAGCCGAAGCTCGGCACGCTGGAGATCCGCATCATGGACGCGCAGACGCGCGTCGAGGACACGGCGGCGCTGGTCGCGCTGGTGCAGTCGGTCGCGCGGCTGGAGCTGGAGGAGGGGTTCGTCGCGCGGCAGCTGGTCCGCTCACCGGAGGTGCTGGCGGAGAACCGCTTCCTGGCGCTGCGCGACGGGATGGACGCCGACCTGATCGACCCGGTCGCCGAGCGGCTGGTGCCGGCGCGCGAGCAGCTCGAGCGGCTGCTCGACGCCGCCCGCCCGCACGCTGAGGAGCTGGGCTGCCGCGACGAGCTGGACGAGGCGGCGCGGCTGGCCGCCGAGCCCGGCGCCGCGCGCCAGCGCGCGCTCGCCGAGCGCGCCCGCAACCTGCCCGAGGTCGTGCGCGGCCTGGCGGAGGCGTTCTAGGCGCTTGCCGCGAGGCTCGCGCGGCGTGGCGCGGCCCGCGCGCGGCGGCGCGCCGCCACTAGGATGCGCCGCGTGAGCGGATCGACGGAGACGGTCGCCGAAGCGGTCGGCGCGACGCTGGCCGCGGCCGGCGTGCGGATGGTCTTCGGCGTGCTCGGCAGCGGCAACCTCGTCGTCACCAACGCGCTCGTCGCCGGTGGCGCGCGCTTCGTCGCCGCCCGCCACGAGGGCGGCGCCGCCTGCATGGCAGACGGCTACGCGCGCGTCAGCGGCGAGGCCGGCGTCGTCACGGTCCACCAGGGACCGGGGCTGACGAACGCGATGACGGGGATCGCCGAGGCCGTCAAGAGCCGCACCCCGCTGCTCGTGCTCGCCGCCGACACCCCGGCCGCCGCGCTGCACTCGAACTTCCGCATCGACCAGGCCGCGATGGTCGAGGCCGTGGGGGCGGTCGCCGTGCGGTTGAGCGACCCCTCTGACGCCGTCGCCGCCCTCCGCCGCGCCGCCGCCGAGCGCCGCCCCGTCGTGGTCAACCTCCCACTTGACGTGCAGCGCGCGCCGGCGCCGTCGATGAGGGCGGCTCTGAGGTCGTCAGACGCCCGCAAACCTGCCCTCATCCCGGATGCCGAGGCGGTGAGGCGGGTCGTGGAGTTGCTGGCTGCCTCTGAGCGGCCGGTGATCGTCGGGGGCCGCGGGGCGGTGCTGAGCGGCGCGGGGCCAGCGCTGGCCGCGCTCGGCGAGCGCTGCGGAGCGCTGCTGGCGACCTCCGCGCCTGCGCACGGGCTGTTCGCCGGTGAGCCGTTCGCGCTCGGGATCGCCGGCGGGCTGGCGACGCCGCTGGCGCAGGAGCTGCTGCCGCAGGCCGACCTCGTGCTCGCGTTCGGCGCCGCGCTCAACCATTGGACGACGCGCAGCGGCACGCTCTTCGGCGACGCCGCGGTCGTGCAGGTCGACGTCGACGAAGCGGCGCTGGGCGTCCACGGCCCGCGGGCGGCGACGGTCGTCGGGGATGCCGGCGGGGTCGCGAGGGCGCTGATCGCGGCACTCGATGCGGCGGCGGGCCGCGCGGGCGACCTCGCCGCCGGCGACAGCGGCGCCACCCGCGGCTGGCGCACCCCCGAGCTGGCACGGACGATCGCGCGCCGCCGCTGGCGCGACGAGCCGCTCGACGCCGCCGTCGCACGCGCGGGCGAGCCGCCGGCGGGGCGCGTCCACCCCGGCGCGCTGACGATCGCGCTCGACGACCTGCTGCCGGCCGACCGCACGGTCGCGCTCGACTCCGGCCACTTCCTCGGCTGGCCGGCGATGTACCTGCCGGTGACCGACCCGCGCGGGTGGGTCTTCGCGAACGGCTTCCAGGCCGTCGGCCTGGGGCTCGGCTGCGCGATCGGCGCGGCGCTCGCGCGGCCGGACCGGATCACCGTCGCCGCGCTCGGCGACGGCGGCTGCTTCATGGCGCTGCCGGAGCTGGAGAGCACTGCCCGGCTCGCCCTCAAGCTGCTCGTCGTCGTCTACGACGACGCCGCCTACGGCGCCGAGGTCCACCACTTCGCGCCCAGCGGCCAGGACGTCTCCGGCGCTCAGTTTCCCGACGCCGACGTCGCCGCGCTCGGTCGCGCGGCCGGGGCGGAGGCCGTCACCGTCCGCGACCTCGGCGACCTCGCCGCCGTCGAGCGCTGGCTGGCCGCCGGCGCGCCCGGGCCGCTCGTGCTCGACGCGAAGGTCGATCCCACCATCTGCGCCGCCTGGCTCGAGGACGCCTTCCGCGGCGGTTGACCCCACAGGAGAGTGCCGATGTCCGCCACGCCCGTCACCGCGCTGCTCGACGCGCTCGCCAGCGCCGCCGTCAAGGTCGTCGACCTGACGCAGCCGCTGAGCGAGCGCACGCCCGTGCTGCAGCTGCCGCCGCCGTTCGAGAACACGCCGCCGCTGAGCCGTCGCACGCTCAGCAGATACGACGACAGAGGCCCGATGTGGGCGTGGTCGGTGCTGGAGCTGGGCGAGCACACCGGCACGCACTTCGACGCGCCGATCCACTGGGTCACCGGCAGAGACGGCGAGGACGTCGCGTCGGTGCCGCCGGCGAAGCTGGTCGGCCCGGCGGTCGTGATCGACAAGGTCGCCGAGGTCGAGCGCAACCCCGGGTATCTGCTGACGGTCGACGACCTGCATGCGCACGAGCGCGAGCACGGCCGCATCCCCGACGGCGCCTGGCTGCTGCTGCGGACCGGCTGGGAGTCGCGCGCGACCGACGCCGAGGCGTTCCTCAACGCCGGCCCCGACGGACCGGTGACGCCCGGCCCCGACGGCGCCGCCGCACTGTGGCTGGCGAACGAGCGCGCGATCACCGGCTTCGGCGTCGAGACGGTCGGCACCGATGCCGGCGCGGCGGGCGGCTTCGACCCGCCCTTCCCGGCCCACACCCACCTGCTCGGCGCCGGGGTCTACGGCCTCACGCAGCTCGCCAACCTCGGTGAGCTGCCGGTCACCGGGGCGCTGATCGTCGTCGCGCCGCTGAAGCTCGTCGACGGCACCGGCAGCCCGACGCGCGCGCTCGCGCTCGTCCCCGCCTGAGGCTCGCCCGACCCGGATGTCAGCGTCCGACGCGCGCGGTTTCGCGCGCGGCGGGCGCTGGGCAACGCCGAGGTATGACCTCGACGAGAACGGACCGACTCCCACCGCACTACGGCGGACCCGGCACGTCGAGCTTCGCGCGGCTGCGCGACGCGCGCGTGCTCGACTTCACGCGGGAAGCGGCCGCCGACGCGCTCGCCGGCCGCACCGTCTGGTGCCTGTCGGCGCTGCCCTCCGGCGCGCTCGCCGCGGAGGCCGTCGACGCCTGCCTCTGCCGTCCGGCCGACGACGGCGTCGCGACCCGCCGCCGCCACCTCGGCGAGCACTGGGCCGAACGCGACGCCGATGCGCTGCTCGGCGCCGAGATCGGCCGC
Source organism: Conexibacter stalactiti (assembly GCF_033542075.1). Taxonomy (NCBI): domain Bacteria; kingdom Bacillati; phylum Actinomycetota; class Thermoleophilia; order Solirubrobacterales; family Conexibacteraceae; genus Conexibacter; species Conexibacter stalactiti. Next base: position 48,390 of record NZ_JAWSTH010000022.1, on the reverse strand, counting down.
GACGACGTCGTCGTGCTGCACGATCCGCTCGTCGCGACGCTTGCCGACGCGGTCCGCGCGCGCGGCGCGCACGCTGTCTGGCAGCTCCACGGGGAACTGCTCGCCGGACCGCTGCCGCGGGCGCTCGACGCCTGCGTCGTCCATACGCGCAGCGGCGGTCTCGACCACCTGACGGCGGCGCTGCCGGCGCCCGGCCACGTCGCGGTCAAGGACGTCGAGCCGTCCGATCGCGGCACCGGCTTCGGCTGGCGCTCGCTGTTGGCCGACGTCGTCGCCGAGGATCGCGACGAATGCGTCGGCGGGACGCTGCACGTGCGACCGGTGATCGCCGCGCGGTAGCGCCTGCGCGTCACAACCGCCCCGACCTGCTCGTATAGGAGGTGTGGGGCGACAGGGGACAGAGCAGCGGCCGCCGCTGCCGCGGGCGGGAGAGCGCAGCGACGAGCAGCTGCTGGCCGCCTGCGCCGAGGATCCGGAGGCGTTCGCCGCCTTCTACCGCCGCCACGTCGGCCCGGTGCTCGCCTACGTGCACGGCCGCACCGGCCGCGCCGAGCTGGCCGCCGACGTCTGCGCCGAGACCTTCGCGCGTGCGCTGGAGCGGGCCGCGCAGTACGACGCGGCGCGCGGCCCGGCGCGCGGCTGGCTGTTCGCGATCGGCTCCTCGGTGCTGGTCGACGGCTTCCGCCGCGGCCAGGTCGAGGATCGCGCGCGCCGCCGGCTCGGGATCCCGCCGCGCGAGCTGACCGACCGCGACCTCGAGCGGATCGAGGAGCTGATCGACGCGCGCAGCGGTCCCGATCCCTCCGCGCTCGTCGCCGACCTGCCGGCCGAGCAGCGCGAGGCGCTGCTGGCGCGGATCGTCGAGGAGCGCTCCTACGCGGAGATCGCCGCGTCCCTGAAGGTCTCGCAGGCGGTCGTGCGCCAGCGCGTCAGCCGCGGGCTGTCGGCCCTGCGCAGCCAGCTCAAAGAGGAGCCGCGATGAGCGACCTCGACTTCCTCGACGGCCTCGAACGCGACCTCGTCGCGGCCGCCGCGCGGCGCCGCGACGCCCGCCGCGCCGCGCTGCTCGCGCGGCTGCGACAGCGGCTCGGCCTGCGCCACACGGGGCTGGCCGCGCTGCTGGTCGTGCTCGTCGGCGCGGCGACCGCGGGGGCGACCTTCGCCGTGCTGCGCGCGAGCGTGATCAGCGGCCCCGCGGCGCGCGACACGCCGCGCGACCAGCTGCCGCTGCCGGCGAGCGCGCGCGTCAGCGAGCTGCGCACGCCCGATCCCGATCCGGCCGCGCCGCCGTGGACGCTGCGGCTGGCGCGCAGCTCGACCGGCCTGCTCTGCACGACGACCGGCCAGGTCGACGACGGCCGCTTCGGCCTCGTCGGTCTCGACGGCCGCTTCCGCGTCTACAGCGAGCGGATCGTCGACTCCTGCGGCGAGCGGGTCGCGGGAGCACGCGCCTCGCTCGTCGGGGCGCGCATCTTCGACGCCGACCGCCACGCCGACGTGCGCACCGTCGTCAACGGCGTCGGCGGCTCACAGCTGCGCGGGGCCACGCTCGTGCTCGCGGACGGCCGGCGCGCGGTGCCGCTCGGCGCCGGCGGCACCTTCGTCACGGCGCTGCGCGGTTACCCGGAGGACACTGCCCTGCGCGTCGAGCTGCGCTTCGCCGGAGGCGCCGTGGAGCGCCACGACTTCGGCACTGACCCGGCGGTCGTGCCCGATCCCGAGGGCGGCCGCGCCTGGCGCGTCGACGTCTCGCTCGCGAGCGAGTCCTCCGACCGCGACCGCTGCGTCGAGTTCCGGCCCGCGCGCTCGTCACGGACGCTCGACCTCTTTCATGCCGAGCCGCCGACCAGCCCGGCGCTCTGCGGTCGCACCCGCCGTGGGATGCCGCCGACCGGCGTCTACTTCGGCGCCCGCCGGATCGAACCCGGCAGCGGCGGCCGGTCGGCATGGCGACGGGGCCACGGCTGGTGGGGCGACCATCCCGCGCGCACGGCGCTGTGGGGCGGCTTCGCGAACGACGTCGCGCGGATCGAGGTGCTCGGACCCGGCGGCGAGCGACGCGTGCCGGCGCTCGGCAGACGCCACCTCTTCCTCGCGCTCTTCCCGGCGACCGTCGACCCGCGCGCGCTGCGTGTGCGCGTGACGCTGAGAGACGGGAGCGTGCGCGAGCATCGCGGCGACACCGGGCTGACCGCTGGGAGGTGGCGCGGATGAGGCTGCGCACGCTTCTGCTCGGGGCGCTGTGCGGCGCGGCCGTCGCGGTCGTGCTGGCGCTGGCGCTGCGACCGTCCGATCACGGTTCGGCCGCGTCCGCCGCCGATCCGCTCGCCGGCGGCGGCGTGGCGGCGCCGGCTGGGACCGCGCCGCGTGTCTCCGCGGTCGCGCCACGTCCGCCGGACGGCCGCCGCGACCACCGGATCGTCGGTCACCTGCGGATCGCGGCGCGGGCGGGCGATCCCGATGGGGGACCGGCGTGGGCGATCCGCGCCTACGGTCTGCGCCGCACCTGGCGCGAGCGCGACGGCCGCGTGCTCGTGCGGCCGCGCAACGACTGCATGCAGCTCGGCCGCCTGCTCGACGGCCGCTTCGGCTGGGTCGACGGCGCCAACGTCTTCCGTCCAGTCGCGCCCGCGGCGCCCGGCGCGCCAGAGCAGTGCGGGCCGCCGGTGGGCGCGCTGTCATGGCCGCGGACGGTGCAGCGGCTGACGCGGATCACGCATCCGCGCCGCGGCGGCGAACCGCAGGCGCTGCAGACCGTCGAGTGGGCGCTCCCCAGTAGAGCGGGGGAAGCGCCGCTGCTGGCGGTTGGCGGCGCGGCGCGGGAGCGGGCCGCGCGTGCCGAGTACCGCGTCGCCGACCCCGGCGGCGGACTGCCGTGGGGCTTCCCGCGCGATGAGGGCAGAGGCAGCGCCTGCCTGACGTCGTTCGGGCAGCTCGTCGGGGCGCGGCCCGGCCGGGTCGACATGACGCTCGACGTCGTCAGCGCCGTTCGCTACGAAGGCTTCTGCCCCAACAACGACGGCAACGAGCCGTTGACGCGCCGACGGCCGCTCTTCACGTGGGTGACGAGTCAGCCGCAGTCGCAGGTCGGCTCCCCGCGTGACCGCCGTATCGCCCGCACCCTGCCGGGGCTGACGACGCTCGTCGGGCGTGCTCATCCGGAGGTCGTCGCGATCACGGTCAGCGGCCCGCGCGACGTGCGCACGATCACGCCGTCGCCGCGCGACCGCGTCTTCGCCGTCGTCTGGGACGGCACCTTCCCCACCGGTTCGCTGCTGCTGCGGGCGCGGATGCGCGACGGCAGCGTGCGGGTCCAGCGGGCATGGGTCTGGCGCTCCTGAGCGCCGCAAACGCGCCATTCGGCCGATCGGCGCGCCGGAACGCTGGACGCGCGGCAGGGCGAGGACGCTATTGGACGCACCGGAAGCCGGGTAGCGTCGTGGCATGGGAGCGATCAGGAGAACCCTGCATCCCGGTGCGGGGCGCAGGCCGCTGCACGCCGGCGGCACCGCCGGCGTCGAGGCGGAGGCGCAAGAGCGCGCCGAGGGCGGCCTGAAGAAGGCGATCGGCCGCAACATGCTGCTGTTCTTCGTCGTCGGCGACGTGCTCGGCGCAGGCATCTACGCGCTCGTCGGCGAGGTCGGCGGCCGTGTCGGCGGCGCGATCTGGACGTCGTTCGCGGTTGCGCTGGCGCTCGCCTTCATGACCGCGTTCGCGTACGCCGAGCTGGTCACGAAGTACCCGAAGGCGGCCGGCGCGGCGCTGTACGTCAACAAGGCCTTTCGCGCGCCGTTCCTGACCTTTCTCGTCGCCTTCGCGGTGATGTGCTCGGGCATCACCTCGGCCGCGACGCTCTCGACGGCGTTCGGCGGCGACTACCTGAAGCAGTTCATCTCGGTCCCGACGGTGACGGCCGCGCTCGTCTTCATCGCGATCGTCGCGCTGATCAACTTCCGCGGCATCTCGGAGTCGGTGAGACTGAACATCGCGCTCACGTGCATCGAGCTGGGCGGGCTGCTGCTGATCGCCGTGATCGCGGCTGCCGCGGTCTTCAACGGCGACGGCGACCCCGGCCGCGCGATGGAGTTCAAGAGCGGCGACTCGGTCCCGATCGCGATCCTCGCCGGCGCCGCGCTCGCCTTCTATGCGCTGATCGGCTTCGAGGACTCGGTCAACGTCGCGGAGGAGACGAAGAACCCGCAGCGCGACTACCCGCGTGCGCTCTTCGGCGGCCTGATCGCGGCCGGTGTGATCTACCTGACCGTCACCGTGCTCGCCTCGATGGCCGTCCCGACCGGGACGCTCGCCAGCTCCAGCGGCCCGCTGCTGGAGGTCGCGCAGGTCGGCCCGCTGGCGATCAGCACGAAGGTCTTCGCCGCGATCGCGCTGTTCGCGGTCGCCAACGGCGCGCTGATCAACATGATCATGGCGTCGCGGCTGGTCTACGGCATGAGCCGCGAGGGGATCGTGCCGAGGTTCTTCGGCGGCGTCCACAGAGACCGCCGCACCCCGCTCGCCGCGATCGTCTTCACGACGGCGCTGTGCATGCTGCTGATCGCGATCGGCACGCTGGAGAAGCTCGCCGACACGACCGTGACGCTCCTGCTGTGCGTCTTCATCCTCGTCAACGTCTCGGTGCTCGTGCTGCGCAGAGATCGCGTCGACCACGACCACTTCAGAGCGCCGAGCCTGATCCCGGTCGTCGGCGCCGGCGTCTGCGCCGTCCTGCTGACCCAGCAGCCCGGCTCGTCGTTCCCGTTCGCCGGCGGCCTGATGCTGCTCGGCGTGGTCCTCTACTTCGTCAGCCGTCTCGCGACCGGTCCGGTCGACATGGACACGAGCCGGCTGCAGAAGGTCGAGTCGCCGGGGAAGGATTAGCTCGCGTCGCCGCCCGAGCCAGCCGCGGCCGGCTCCTCGCTGCGGTGCCAGACGGTCTGCTGCGGGAAGGGGATCTCGATCCCGTTCGCGTCGAAGGCGGCCTTTATGCGCTCGCGCAGCAGGCGGCTGACCTCCCACTGCTGGGAGGGGGTCGTCTTGACGAGCGTGCGGATCGTCACGCCGCTGGCGCCGAGTCTCTCGACGCCCTGCACGTCGGGCTCCTCGAGCACGTCGCCGCTCGCCCTCCAGACCTCGTCGGCGACGCGCTTGATGACGGCGCGCGCCTGCTCGATGTCGGTGCCGTAGGCGACCTCGACGTCGAGCACCGCGCGCGACCAGTGCTTCGACATGTTGCCGACGCGGCGGATCTCGCCGTTGGGCACGTGCCAGACCGTCCCCTCGACCGAGCGCAGCTGCGTCGTGCGCAGCGAGATCGCCTCGACGGTGCCGCTGGTGCCGTCGAGGTCGACGACGTCGCCGACGCCGAACTGGTCCTCGACGAGGATGAACATCCCCGACAGGAAGTCCTTCACGAGCGCCTGCGAGCCGAAGCCGATCGCGAGGCCGACGACGCCGGCGCCGGCCAGCAGCGGCGCGAGGTTGACGCCCAGCTCGTCGAGCACCATGAAGCCGGCGATCGCGAAGATCACGAAGGAGACGATCGAGCGCAGCACGCCCGACAGCGCGTTGGCGCGCTGCTCGGCGCGCAGGTTCGTCTCCTGCGTCTCCAGGAAGGCCGCCGGAGTGCGCTTGCGGACGGCGCCGAGCCGCTCGCGCATCGCGCCGGAGGCCATTCCGCGCAGCATCCGCTTCACCGCCCGGCGGGCGATGCGGTTGAAGATCACGGCGACGAGCAGGATCAGCAGGATCCGCAATGGCGGTCCCACCAGCCAGTCACCGAGCTCGGCGAGCGTCCGGTTGTCGGTGGCGTCGAGGACGGTCCGGCAGATGCGACCCGGATCGTCTCCGCACACCGATCTCAGACGCTCCGGGGAGACGTCTGCGAGCACGAGCACGGGTTACGACCGTAGCAAGGAGCGCGGGCGCGGCGTCGTGCCGGCGGTCGCGCCGCGCCGCGCCGCGCGCCGGCGGGCGCGCGGCGCGACGGCCCCGTCTCAGCGCAGCGAGCCGGGCGTCTCGACGACCTGGCGCGAGGTCGCGGCCGTGCGCTCGAGGACGACGACGATGCGGACCGGCAGCGCGCCGGTGCGCTGCCGCCCGAGCGTCCGCCGTCCGAGGCGGTTGAGCGTGACCTTGGCGCTGCGGGCACCGCCGGCGGTGAGACGGCCGCTGCCCAGCAGCGCGCCATTGCGACCGGCTGCGCGCAGTCGGACCGCGCCGGCGCAGCGATGCGAGCCGGCCGGGCAGGCGATACGGACGACAGCCGTGCCGCGCCGCACGCGCAGCGTCGTCGAGAGGATCCGCGGCAAGGAGGTCGTGGCACCGGCCCGCGCGACCGGGCGAACGGGCGAGAGGTCGCCGATCTCGCCGAGCGGACGGGGGTGCGGGGCGAGACCGCTGATCGGGCCGGGCTCGTGCAAGATTGCCGGCACATCCTCCGGCTTCGGCTCCTCCTCGCCGGGCTGCTCTCTGCCGGGCTCGTTGCCAGGCTGCTCTTCACCGCCGGGCTGCTCCTCGTCACCCGGCTGCTCTCTTCTCGGCTCCCACGGCGCGTCGGGCGTCGTGATGCGGTTGAGCAGCACCGACAGTTCGTGCCAGCCGGTCACCACGAGGTCGGTGAGGCCGTCGCCGTCGACGTCGGCCGGGGCCAGAGCCCAGCCGGTGCCGGCAGTCGCGAACGGACCGCCCGCAGCATCCGTGAAGCCGCCGCTGCCGTCGCCGAGGTGGACCGCGATCTCGTGGCCGTCGTTGTTGACCGCCGCGATGTCGGTCGTCCCGTTGCCGTCGAAGTCGGCCGTTGCGATTCGCGCGGGCCAGGGGACGGTTCTGATCGGCGAGCCGGGGACCGCGGCGAAGCCGCCGTCGCCGTCGCCGAGCAGGACGCCGATCGAATGGGAGAAGACGTTCGGGTAGGCGATGTCAGGGGTGCCGTCGGCGTTGAAGTCGGCGATGTACGGCCGGCTCGGCGCAGTGCCGGTCGCGTAGGGCGAGCCGGGCGCCTCGCTCCAGCCGCCGGCGCCGTCTCCGAGCTGCACCGCCAGCGAGAAGTACCCCGATCCGCTGAAGCCGGTCGTGACGACGTCCTTGGTGCCGTCGCCGTCGAGGTCGGCGACCGCTGGCCGGCTGGGGCCGTCGTTGACGGTGATCGTGCCGCCGGGGGCGAAGGTGCCGTCTCCGGCGCCGACCAGCACCTGGACGTTCGGGCCGGCGTCATGGACGGTCACCAGCAGGTCAGGGGCCGGGCTGCCGGCGACGTCGGCGATCGCGGCCTGGGTCCATCTGCCGAGGAATCCGCTCGTCCAGGCTCTCGTGAGGCCGCCGTCGCCGTCGCCGAGCAGCGCCGTCAGCGTTCCGTCGGCGTCGCCGGTGACGACGTCGGGGGCGTCGTCGCCGTCGAGGTCGCCGACGATCAGGGATTCCGGCGGCGATGCGGGCACGATCGGGGCCTGGGCGCTGAAGCCGCCGTTCCCGTCGCCGAGCCGCACGACGATCTCCCCGACACGCGGGGGCGTGTAGTAGGGCGTCGCGTACGCGGTGACGACATCGGCGTTGCCGTCACCATCGAAGTCGGCGGTTGCGCTCTCGGAGGGGGCGACGGTGCTGAGATACGGCGATCCCGGCGCCTCGGCGAAGCCGAGCGCGTGGGCCGCCGGCGCCGTCGCCGCCAGCGTCAGCACGACGCCGACGGGCAGCGCCAGCCGCGAGAAACGGTGGGTGAACATAGAAGCGCAAACGCGCCAGGTTCGGCGAAGTAGCGGAGTAGCTACGCGTAGACGTCGGGCAGGTCGTTCTCGAACAGCACGACGTCGCCGGCGCGCGTCAGCTCGGCGACCTTCGCGTGGGCGCTGGGGCCGTCGGGGAAGTGGTGCAGCTGGTCGGCGGAGGCGCCGGCGGCGAGCATGCCGTCGCGCACGTCCGCGCCGCGCGGGCCGATCAGCACCGCCACGTCGGCGACCCCGGCGGCCAGCTCGCCGAGGCGGCGGTTCTCCTCGCGCTCGCGCTCGCCCAGCTCGACCATCCCGGGCGTGACGAGCAGGCGGCGCGTCGCCGGGTGGTCGCGCAGCACGCCGAGCGCGGCTGCCGCGCCCTCCGGGTTGGCGTTGTACGAGTCGTCGATCACGACGACGCCGGCCGCTCTGTTGACGATCGGGGAGAGGCGGTGGTCGGGCGGCGCGACGCGGCCGAGCGCGCGCGCCACGTCGGCGAGCGCCAGCCCCTGGCCGACGCCGACGGCCGCCGCCGCGAGCAGGTTGGCGACGTTGTGCTCGCCGAGCAGGCGGGCGCGCACCTCGGCCCGCTCGCCCGTTCTCAGCACGAGCGTGAAGATCGTTCTGCCGTCCTGCAGGCGCACGTCCTCGGCCCACAAATCCGCCTCCGGATGCGCTGCGGGCGCGAACAACAGCACGCGGCCGGCGGCGCGGGTGCGCGCGACGCGAAGCGTGCGCTCGTCGTCGGCGCGCGTGACGAAGAGGCCCTCGGCGGGGATCGCGTCGGCCAGTTCGCCCTTCGCCTGCTCGGTCACCTCGAGCGAGCCGAAGCGCTCCAGGTGGGCCGGCCCGATCGCCGTCAGCACCCCGACGCGCGGGTGCACGAGGTCGCACAGCTCCTTCACGTCGCCGGTGCGGTAGGCGCCCATCTCGACGACGAACGACTGGTGCGTCGGCAGCAGCCCTTCGTTGATCGCGCGCACGACGCCGAGCTGGCTGTTGAACGAGGCCGGCGTCGGGTAGGCGGGGCCGAGCAGGTCGAGCACGGCGGTCACGCACGCCTTCGTCGTCGTCTTGCCGTAGGAACCGGTGATCCCGACGACGAGCGGTCTGACGTCGCGCAGGCGCTGCTCGGCTCTGCGCACGAAGCGGCGGTTGTCGGCCTGCTGGACCGGTCTCAGCATGCGGTTGACGACGTCGCCGAGCAGCCACGGCGCCACCACCAGCAGCAGCGCGCCGACCGCGCCGGTGACCGCCGGCGCCCACTCCTGGTCGCCGCCGACCGCGACGACGATCGCGAGCACGAGCGCGGCGACCGTCAGCTGCAGGCCGAACAGCCGTCTGGCGCGGGGCGTGAAGACGAGCGGCTTGATCTGCTCACGCGTCCAGACGACGCGGGCGGCGCGGGCCGTCATCGCGACGAGCGCGACCGCGAGCACGATCCCGAAGGCGTCGTTGGAGGCGCCCGCCAGCGAGGTCGCCACCGCGGCGACGAAGACGAGGCCGGCCTCCGGCAGCGCCAGCCGGATCGCCGTCGCCTGGCCGATCCAGAGGTAGAGGCGGCGGGCCTCGTAGTGCTCCTGCTGGAAGACGTGCAGCAGCAGGTGGCTTGCGCCGCCGAGCGCGATCAGCGCGCCGAGCGCGATCAGCGCGGATGCGAGGACGGTCATCTGGCTCCAGCCTGCATCAGGAAGTGGGCGGCGATCACGTTGAACTCGCCGGCCAGCTCGGCATAGGCGAAGTGGCCGCCGCCTCTCAGCACGATCAGCGCGGCGCCGGGGATCTCGCGCTCCATCTGCTCGCCCATCCAGACCGGGGTCGCGTCGTCGTCGGGCCCCCAGATCAGCAGCGTCGGCACGGCGACCCGCGGCAGCAGGGGGGAGACGTCGTCGGCGAGGACGTTGCGCAGCGTGCCGCGCAGCGCCTCGGGCGCGGCGAGCCAGTCGGCCGAGGCCGCGCGGGCGCGGATCTTCTGCTGCAGCCGCTTGCCGGGCGGGCCGCCGACGGCGCCGACGACGCGGCCGAACTTCGCCGAGGCGACCTTCGCGTAGTAGGAGGGCTTGCGTCTCGGCTTGATGCCGGCGGCGCCCGTCAGCACCATCCGCTCGATCCGCCCGCTGGTCGCCGGGTCGGAGGCGAGCACGATCGAGACGGCGGCGCCGCGCGAGTGGCCGACGAGCGCGAAGCGCGTGAGGTCGAGCGCGTCGGCGACCTTGATGACGAAGGCGGCGAAGTCGGCGTTGCCCCACGCCGCCGGCACCATGTCGGACTCGCCGTGACCGGGCAGGTCGACGGCGACGACCTCGGCCTTGTCCCTGAGCCCGGCGATGATCGAGCCGACCGCGTCGATCGACGCGCCCCAGCCGTGCAGCACGACGACGACCGGCGGATCGTCGATCCCGGCGGGTCTCGTATGCGCGACGCGGATGCGCAGGCCGTCGACGGTGAGCGTGGTGGTGGTGCCGGAAGTCGCGTTCACGGAGGGGCGAACGATACCCTTCCGCCCCATGCCTCTCCCCTCCGGACAGACCGTCGGCGTCGTCTTCGGCGGACCCTCGGTCGAGCACGACGTCTCGATCATCACCGCGCAGCAGGCGATGGCCGTGCTGGCGGAGCGCCACACGGTGATCCCGCTCTACGTCGGCAAGGACGGCCGCTGGTGGACGGGCGAGGAGCTGCGCGACGTGGCCGCCTTCACGCAGTCGCCGCCGCGCGGCGCGCGGCCGCTGGAACTGCGCCTCGGCGCCGCCGACGGCCCCTTCTTCGAGCCCTCCACCTCGCGCCTGCGCGGCGACAGAGCGCTGCCGATCTCGATCGTGCTGAACGCGATCCACGGCACCGGCGGCGAGGACGGCGCGCTGCTCGGCGCGCTGGAGCTGGCCGCGATCCCGCATGCCGGGCGCGGCGTCGCGGCGTTCGCGGTCGGGATGGACAAGCACCTCGCCAAGACGGTGCTGAAGGAGGCGGGGATCGACGTGCTGCCCCACCGCCGCATCGAGCGCGGCGAATGGGAGGCCGATCGCGCCGCCGTGCTGACCGACCTCGCGACCGCGTTCCCGCCGCCGGTCGTCGTCAAGCCGGCGACGCTCGGCTCCTCGATCGGCGTCGCCCGCTGCGGCAGCGCCGCCGAGGTCGAGGAGGCGCTGGAGCTGGCCTTCGAGCTGGACCGCCAGGCGGTCGTCGAGCCGTTCGCGACCGGCGCGACCGAGCTGAACTGCGCCGTTCTCGGCCGCCCCGGCGGCGAGCTGACGGTCTCGGAGGTCGAGCGGCCGCTCGGCGGCGAGGCTGGCCTGACCTTCGAGGACAAGTACCTGTCGGCCGGCGGCTCCGGCGCGAAGGGCGCTGTCGGTGCGAAGGGCGGCGGGGCGAAGGGCGGCGGCGGCAAGGCCGGCGCGGCCGGTTCGTCTGAGAGCGGAGCGGGCATGGCCTCGGCTGACCGCGTCATCCCCGCCGACGTCGACCCCGAGCTGCGCGAGCGGATCCGTCACGAGGCCGAGAAGGCGCACCGGGCGCTGCGCGTCGCCGGCGTCGTGCGCTACGACTTCTTCGTGCTGCCGGCGGACGGTGACACCCCCGAGCGGATCGTCGTCAACGAGCCCAACACGGTCCCGGGCTCGTTCGCCTTCTACCTCTTCGAACCGAAGGGGCTGGCCTTCCCGGACCTGCTCGACGAGCTGCTCGCGATCGGCCTCGCCGAGGCGCGCGAGGAGCGCTCGACGACGCGCAGCTTCGCCTCCGCCCTGATCGACCGCCACGCGGCGAACGCGGCATGAGCCGCGCGCTCGTCGCCTACGGCGGACGGTCGCTCGAGCGCGAGGTCAGCGCGCGCTCCGGCCAGCAGGCGGCGAAGGCGCTGAAGCAGCTCGGCCACGCGGTCGAGCTGGTCGACGTCGGCGCCGACTTCGTCGACATCGTGCAGCGGGCCAAGCCCGACTTCGTCTTCATCGCCCTGCACGGCGTCGGCGGCGAGGACGGGACCGTCCAGGACCTGCTGGAGATCCTGCAGGTGCCGTACACCGGCTCCGACGCGCTCGCCTCGGCGATCTGCCTCGACAAGCACACCTTCAAGAGCCTCTGCGAGCTGCGCGGCGTGCCGACGCCGTCGTGGCACTCGTTCACGAAGCAGGCGTTCGCCGACTACGGCGCCGGCAAGACGCTCGACGCGGTGTGGCAGCAGTTCGACGGCCGGATGGTCGTCAAGCCGGCCCGCCAGGGCTCGTCGTTCGGGCTGTCGGTCGTGCAGGAGCGCTCCCAGCTCGGCGGCGCCGTGCTCGGCGCGATGAGCTACGACGACCGCGTGCTGCTGGAGCGGTTCGTGCCCGGCCGCGAGCTGGCCGTGACCGTCCTCGGCCCTGCCGACGCGCCCGAGCCGCTGCCGGTCGTCGAGATCGTGATGGCCTCCGAGGAGTACTACTCGTTCCAGGCTCACTACGAGATCGGCCAGTCGGAGGTCCGCCTCGCCGGCCTGCCTGACGCCGTCGACGCGCGCGTCAGACAGGTCGCCGCCGACGCCTACAGCGCCGCCGGCTGTCGCGACTTCGCCCGCGTCGACATCCGCCTCGAGGGCGACGAGCCGTGGGTGCTGGAGATCAACACGATCCCGGGCCTGACCGAGACCGGTCCGACGCCGCTCGCCGCCGAGCACGCCGGCCACACCTTCGCGCAGCTGATCGAGCGGATCAGCGCCCGCGTAGCTGTCAGCTAGGCCGGCGCGGTCGGCTCGTGCTCGTCGCGGGCGAGCACGAAGCGGTCGAACAGCGGCATCGTGAACGCGATCCGCCCACGCTCGGGCGCCCACAGCAGGCCCTTCGCGATCAGCTGGTTGCGCGAGACGCTCGCCGCCGTCGAGTCGGCGAAGCCGGCGGCGTGGGCAGCCGCCGCCGAACTGCAGGGCTCGCCGACCGTCGCGATCGCCACGAGATAGTCGCGCTCACGCGGCGTCGCCCGCTGCCAACGGGCGAGGAACAGCTCGCGCGAGAGGTCGTCGAAGGCGTCGTGCTCGGCGGCGCGCACGTCGGTGAGCGTGATTCGATCGCCGCTGGCGCGGTTCCACGCATGCTTGCCGATCGCCTGCAGCAGCATCGGGTAGCCGGCGGCGAAGGCGACCATGCGGTCGACTGCCGCGCCGTCGAGGGTGGGAGCGGCATCGCCGAGCACCGTGCGCGGCGGCTCGACGATCGCCCGCTGCGCGGCCGCGTCCGGCAGCAGCCCGATCCGCGGGTAGGCGAACAGCCGCTCGGCGTACGACTTCGCCGAGGCGAGCAGCCCGGGGAGCGACGGGAGGCCTGCTGCCGCCAGAGCGATCGGCAGTTCCTCCTGGTTGACGCGGTGCATCGCCGCGCACAGCGCCGCGAGGCTCTCGCCTTCCAGCTCCTGCAGCTCGTCGACGACGAACGCGACGCCGATCCCCTGGTCGCGCGCGAGCGCGCCGAGCCGCGCCAGCAGCTCGCCGAGGTCGGCTTCAAGCGAGCGTCCCACGGTCAGCAGCTCCGTCGCATCGAAGTCGACCTGGACCTCTGGCGTGACCGTGGCGCGGATCGCGCGGATCAGCCCCATCGCGCGCGAGAACGCGCCGAGCGCACGCTCGCGGATGCTGAGGCCGGCGAGCTGCTCGAGCGCGGCAGCGGTCAACGCGTCGCGCAGGTCGGTCCCTCTGCGCACCTCTATGAACGAGACGCGCCAGCCGTCGTCGCGCGCCTCGCGTGCCATCTCGCGCAGCAGCACCGTCTTGCCCATGCCGCGCAGGCCGCACAGGACGATGCTGCGCTCCGGAAGCCCGTGCGACAACCGCGTGCGCAGGACGCGGAAGTCGTCAAGCTCCTGTTCGCGGCCGGTGAGTGCCCGGGGCTGCGTTCCAGCGCCTGGCGTGTACGGGTTCGTCGCGCGGTCCATATCGAAATATGAACTCTATAAGCACTACTCGCATAGAGCTACCACATTTGTCGAGGAACTCCATTCATCCGCAACGTGAGCTGCGCGCCGCGAGCGGGCAGGGTCATGAGATGCGCCGCTCCCTGCTCACGCTCCTCCTGCTGACTCCACTCACGCTCGCGCCGGCCGCGTGCGCGTCGGACTCCGACTCCGGATCGGACGACGCCGCCGCACCGGCCGCCGAGAGCGCCGCGGTCAGAACGATCGCGACCGGCCTGGAGGTGCCGTGGGGGATCGCTTTCCTGCCCGGCGGCGACGCACTGGTGGCCGAGCGCACGACCGGGCGGATCAAGCGGATCCCGGCCGGCGGCGGCAGCGCGCGCACGGTGATGACGGTGCCGGGCGTCGACACCGGGGCCGGCGAGGGCGGCCTGCTCGGCCTCGCCGTCTCGCCGGGCTACGCGCGCGACCGGCTCGTCTACGCCTACTTCACCTCCGCGCGCGACAACCGCATCGTGCGCTTCAGACTGGGCGGCAGACCGCGCGCGATCGTGACCGGCCTGGCGCGCGCCTTCAACCACAACGGCGGGCGGATCGCCTTCGGCCCCGACGGCAAGCTGTACGCCGGCGTCGGCGATGCCGCCGACCCCGACCTCGCGCAGCAGCGCGACTCGCGCAACGGCAAGATCCTGCGGATGAACGCGGACGGCAGCGCGCCGTCCGACAACCCGATCCCCGGCTCGCTCGTGTGGTCGCTCGGCCACCGCAACGTTCAGGGCCTGGCGTGGGACAGAGCCGGCCGCCTGTGGGCGACCGAGTTCGGCCAGGACCGCTTCGACGAGGTCAACCTGATCAGACCCGGCCGCAACTACGGCTGGCCGGTCGTCGAGGGCAGGGGCTCGACTGACGGCGGCCGCTACGTCAACCCGCTCGTCACGTGGCCGACCTCCGAGGCCTCGCCCTCCGGCGCCGCGATCGCCGGCTCGACGCTGTTCGTCGCCGCGCTGCGCGGCGAGCGGCTGTGGCGCGTCCCCCTGCGCGGCGCCTCCACCGGCAGCCCGCGCGCGACGCTCGACGGCCGCTACGGCCGCCTCCGCACCGTCGTCCGCGCTCCCGACGGCGCCCTCTGGGTCGCGACCTCCAACACCGACGGCCGCGGCGACCCCCGCGACGGCGACGACCGCATCATCCGCATCGCGCCGTAGCCGGGGGTTGCGGGGTGGCGGCTACTCCCCGCCGGTCGCCCGCGCGAAGACGGCGGCCAGCTCGGTGCGGGAGCGGACGCCGACCTTCGCGTAGACGCGCGAGAGGTGGTGCTCGATCGTCTTCTCGCTGAGGAAGAGCGTCGCGGCGACCTGCTTGTTCGCCTGGCCCTGCGCGACCAGTTCGGCGATCTCGCGCTCGCGCGGGGTCAGCGACTCGATCCGGCCGGCGCCGCTGCCGGCGGCGCCGTCGGTCGCGCGGCGCGCCTCGGCGGAAACGCGCGCGCCGAGGCGGCGCAGCTCGCGCGCGGCGGCGTCATGGAGGCGCATCGCGCCGGCGGCGGCCGCGTCGGCGACGACGCGGTGCAGCACCGTCAGCGCCGCGTCGCGGTCGCCGGCCAGCGCCAGCGCCCGGCCCTCCAGCAGGCGCGCGCCGACGTCGTCGAGCTGGAGCCCGACGGCGGCGCCGTGCGTCGCGGCCTGGTGCGCCAGCAGCGCGGCCGCGCGGCCGTCCTCCGCCGCCAGCGCCAGCTCGGCCTGCGCCATCAGCGCCCGCGCGGTCGTGCCGGCGATCCCCATTCTCTGCGCGTGCGCGGTCAGGTGGTCGCTCCAGCGCTGCGCGTCCTCGATCCGCCCGGCGGCGACGCCGGCGCGCACGAGCTGCAGCAGCAGCCACGACGACCACTCGGTGTCGACCTGCTCCAGCAGCGGCCCGCCGGCGTCGAGCATCTGCTCGATCGCGGCCTCGGGCTCCTGCGCGGCGCGCAGCGCGGCCATGTTGCAGCGGCCGGTGCGGATCATCACGCTCTCGTCGTCGAGCGTCGCCGCCATCTGCGCGCACTCGCTGCTGACGCGCTCGCAGGCGGTCGTCTCGCCGCGCTCCCAGTGGACCCACGCACGCGTCCACAGCGACCAGTAGAGCTGGTACTGGACGCCCTGGAGGCGGGCGATCTCCTCCGCCTCCTCGGCCTCTCTGGCGGCCGCGTCGAGGTCGAGCAGGCCGACGAGGCCCATCGTGCGGCCGGTCGACAGCGGCGCCAGCATGTGACCCTGGCGGGTCGCGCGGGCGACGTTGAGCGCGCGCACGAAGATGCCCTTCGCGTCGCGCGGGAGCTCGGCCAGCAGCAGGCACATGCCGAGCAGGAAGCTCGCGTCCAGCCGCGCGGCGAGCGCGTCGTCGTCGAGCGCGGTCAGTCTGTCCGTCGCGGCGCTCAGCAGCTCCAGCCCCGTCGCCGGCTCGCCGGCGCGGATCTGCGCGACGCCGACCATCGCCTCGGCGCCGGCGACCAGCGCCGGCTCGGCGTCGGTCGCGCGCTCCAGCGCGCGCGAGGCCCAGGTGCGCAGGCCGCTGTCGTCGCCCATGTGGAAGCAGCCCAGCGCCAGCTCGTAGGAGAGCATCGCCTCGGCCTCCGGCGGCGCGTCCTCGAGCGCGACCAGCAGCCGCCGGCGCGCCTCGACGTGACGGCCGAGCGTCTGCTCGACGCCCGAGCAGGCGGCGATGACAGCCAGGCGCGTCGGCGTCGGGCCGGCCGGCAGCAGCGTCAGCACCTCGATCAGCACGCCGCGCGCGTCGTCGAGCCTGCCCGCGTTGGCGAGCGCCAGCGCCATCGGCACCAGCAGCGTCGCGCGGCGGTCGGGCTGGTCATGCGGCAGCAGGCGCGCGGCCGCGCCATACCAGCGCGCGGCGGTCGCAGGGGCGGTGTCGCCGGCGGTGCCGGCGGCCTCAGCCAGCAGCGCGATCGCGCTCTCGTCGCCGGGCCGGGCGGCCTGCTCGACGTGGTAGGCGCGCGCCGTCGGGGAGGCGCCGCGCTGCGCCAGCGCGACCGCGGCGCGCTCGTGCGCGGCCAGCCGCCAGCCGGGAGGCGCCGCGTCGTAGACGGCGCGCCGCACGAGCGGGTGGCGGAAGCGGAAGGCGCGGCCGCCGGTCGGCCGCAGCAGGTCGGCGGCGACCAGCTCGTCGAGCAGCGAGAGCGTGTCGAGCGGGTCGAGCGCGGCGGCGGCCGCGGCCAGCTCCGGGTCGAACGGGTCGCCGGCGACGGCGGCGCCGTCGATCAGCATCCGCGACGCGGGCGGCAGCGACTGCACCTCCAGCTGCACGGCGGCGACGAGCGTCGGCGGCAGCGACGCGCCGGGGTGGCGCATGATTCTCGCCATCTCCTCGAGGAACAGCGGGTTGCCGCCGGCCTCGCGCACGATCCGCTCCTTCAGCTCGCGGTCGGAGACCGCCTCCAGCAGCGTCAGCGACGCCTCGTGCGACAGCGGGCTGAGCGCGAGCTGCTCGCAGCGCGGCGCGTTGCGAGCGGCGTCGAGCAGCTGCGGCGCCGGCGCCAGCGGGCGCAGCGCGAAGACGGCGAGGCAGGCGGTGCGCGGCGGGCGCCGCAGCAGGTGCAGGACGAACTCGACGGAGGCGTCGTCAGCCCAGTGGAGGTCGTCGAGGAGCAGCGCGACCGGCCGCTCACGCCCGAGCTGCTCCAGCAGCGCGCGCAGCGCGCGGTGGTAGCGGAAGCGCTCCGCGGCCGTCGTCGGGACGGCGATCGCGGTCATCCCGTCGGAGTGCGCGGCGGCGGCCGGCAGGATCGCCGCCAGCTCCGGTCCCAGCTCCTCGATCCGGCGCGGGTGCAGCGCCGCGACGTGGTCGTCGAGCGCGTCGACGATCGCACCGAAGGGGACGTCGCGCTCATGCTCGGCAGCGCGGCCCTCCAGCACCAGCACACCGGCCTCCTCGGCCTGGCGGCGCGCGGCGGCGAGCAGCGCGCTCTTGCCGATCCCGGCCTCGCCGATGATCGTCAGCATGCGTGCGTCGCCGGCGCTGACGCCGCCGACCGCGCGCGTGACCGCGGCCAGCTCGGCGGCGCGGCCGACGAGCGGACGCGGCCCGTCGCCGGGGACGGTGCCGAAGCTCTCGCGCCGCAGCGCGGGCGGCGCCGCGACGGCGCTCAGCAGCGCGTCGAGCGGCTCGGGGCGGGCTGGATCGGTCATCAGCATGAGGTCT
Organism: Conexibacter stalactiti; assembly: GCF_033542075.1. Classification (NCBI taxonomy): domain Bacteria; kingdom Bacillati; phylum Actinomycetota; class Thermoleophilia; order Solirubrobacterales; family Conexibacteraceae; genus Conexibacter; species Conexibacter stalactiti. Next base: position 30,619 of record NZ_JAWSTH010000022.1, on the reverse strand, counting down.
CAACGCCTCTCTCGTCGGAAGCTGCGTCGGTGTCGTCGGCGTCGTTTGTGCCGCCGTTGTGATCGCGGTCGTCGCGTGAGCGTGCCGGCGCCGTGTCGATCAGCTCGTCGATCGCGGCGATCAGACCGAGCCAGCCGCTGAACTCGCGGTCGGCGCCGAGGTCGTCGAGGGCGCGTCCGGTGAAGGCATCCTCGTCGAGCTGGAGCTGCACCGTGAGGGTGAGTGTCAGGGGCGTGGGGCGGTCCATGTTGCGGAGCATCGGGGATCGCCCGGCCCCGCACATCGAGGAGACCCCGAGACGGCGACCCCAAACTTTGGCCCCTAGGGGACTAAGGGGTCTCGTCCGCGGGGCTGAGATCCCCCAAGAAACCTGCAAGTTCGCGCCGTGAGCGGATCCCCAGCTTGCGGTAGGCGTTGGTCAGGTGGACCTCGACGGTCTTGGGGGTGACGTGCAGCGTCGCGGCGATCGCGCGGTTGCTGTCGCCGGCCGCAGCGAGCTCGGCGACGCGCCGTTCGCTGTCCGTCAGCGCCGCCACACCTTCGATCGCCGCGCGCCGCGGCCGCGCGCCGATCGCGCCGAGCGCGGTGCGGACCCGTTCGGCGAGCCCGTCGGCGCCGCACTCGTCGGCCAGCGCGAGCGCGCCGCGCAGCGGCTCGCGCGCCTGCTCCCGACCGTCGGGGCCGCCGCGCTCGCGCAGCAGCTCGCCGAGCGCGGCGAGCGCCTTCGCCTGCTCCAGCCGACGCGTCGAGCCGGCCAGCAGCGCGGCCGCCTCGCGCAGCTGCTGCTCGGCCGCCTCGTCGCGGCTGGCGCCCGCCAGCAGCTCACCGCGTATCCGCAGGGCGGCGCCGACGATGCCGGGCGCGCCCCAGCGGCGGGCGGCCTCCAGCTCCGGCTCGAGCAGCTCCAGCGCCTCGTCGTGGCGGCCCAGCAAGCCGAGCGCGCGCGCCTGCAGCGAGCGCCACGGCTCCCACGCGGGGTGAAGGATCGCTCCCTCGCGGCGACCGTAGCCGGCGACCAGCTCCAGCGCCCGCGCGCCGTCGCCGCGCGCGAGCGCGAGCAGGATCGTGCTGCGCAGCACGAAGCGGCCGCCCTCGGCGTCGGCCGGGCCGCGCGTGTGCTGGTCGATCACGCCCTGCGCGCCGTCGAGGTCGCCGCGCTCGATCAGCGTCTCCGACAGGAACGCGAGCCCGTAAGCGCGACCGATGCCGGTCTCCTGCCAGGCGGTCTGCAGCTCCAGCGAGCGACGCTCCTCGACCTCGGCGGCGCGCAGCTCGCCGCGGTGCAGCAGCACCCAGCCGCCCCACAGGTTCGTGCCCATCACGCCGAAGATCGAGCCGTGGGCGTGCGCCCACGCGCGTTTGGCGTCGAGGTCGGCGAGCGCCTCGTCGTCGTCGGCGAGCGCGAGCAGGAACATCGTCCCGACGCCGACGTGGTTGCCGTCGTAGGGGATCAGCTCGCCGCCAGCGAGCGCCTCGCGCGCCAGCGTCGCGCCCTCCGCGGCGTCGATCTGGCCGCTGACGGCGCGCACGAAGCCGGCCATCGCGGCGGCCATCTTCGCGCCGGGGCCGTCACCGACGCGTCTGTCGAGGAACGGGCCGAGCGCGCGCCCGGCCGCCGGCCAGTCGGCCGCGCCGCTGCTGTAGGCGACGGCGCCGATCGCGCCGAGCGCCTGTCTGAGGTCGACGAACTCGTCCGGCAGCTCGGCGGCGGCCGCCTCGGCCAGCTCGCCGGCGGCGCGCGGCGAGCCGGTGAACAGCCGCGTGCGCGCGTAGATCACGGCGGCATGTCCGCGCGCGCCGGGCTCGCTGAAGCCTTCGTAGGCGGCGCGCAGGTGGGCGGTGGCGGCCGGGCCGCTCGTCAGCGCCTCCGTCACGCCCAGCTCGAACAGCGTCTGCGGCAGCAGCTGCGGCGCCGGCGGCTCCTCCAGCGCGCGGCGCAGGTAGGTCGCGGCGCTGTCGGGCGCGCCCTTGCGCAGCGCCGAGCGGGCGGCGTCGTGGAGCTGCTGCACCGCCCACTGCTCGCCGCGCGGATTGACCGCCAGCAGCTGCTGCGCGACGTGCTCAGCCGGCGCGCCTGCGTCGCGCAGCAGCGCGGCGGCGCGCGCGTGCTGCTGCTCGCGCTGGGCGTGCCCCAGCTCCTGGTACACCGCCTCGCGCACGAGCGGGTGGACGAACGCGAGCGGCGGCTCGGGTTGCAGCAGGTCGGCGCGCACGAGCGTGGTCGCGGCGGCGCCGACGTCCGCCTCGTCGAGCTGCGCGAGCGCCGCGAGCGCGCGCACGTCGGCGCTCTCGCCGAGCACCGCGACCGCGCGCGCGACCGCGGCGGCGCCCGGCGGCAGCCGCGCGAGGCTCAGCAGCACCGTGCGCGAGACGGCGCGCGGGCCGACGTCGTGGACGAGCGCGGCGCCCGCCGCGGTCGGCTCGACGCCGTCGGCGGCGAGCCCGACGAGCAGCTGGCGCAGCAGCAGCGGGTTGCCGCCGGTGACCTCGCCGCAGGCGTCGCAGAAGCGGTCGTCGGCGTCGTCGCGCAGGCGCGCGCGCACGAGCGCCCGCACGCCCGCGCGGCTGAGCGGACCGGGCCGCACGGCGACGGCGGCCGGGTCGTGCGCGATCTCGCCGAGGATCGCCGCGTCGCTGCCGGGCTCGTTGACGCGCATGGTCGCGGCGACCAGCACCGGCAGCTGCTCCAGCCGCCGCAGCAGGTAGGCGAGGAAGCGCAGCGACGGCCGGTCGCACCAGTGCAGGTCGTCGATCGCGAGCACGAGCGGGCCGTCGGCGGCGAGGTTGACGACGAGCCAGTGGAGGCCGTGCAGCACGGCGAAGGAGGGGTCCTGCGGCGCCTCACCGGAGGCCGGTTCGGCGATCGAGCTGACGACCGGCAGCGCGCTCGCGGCCGCGCCGGTGAGCCAGCGCTCGGCGCCGGGCTGCGCCAGCAGCGGCTCGAACAGCTGCCGCACGACGCCGAACGGCAGCTCGCGCTCCAGCTCGCTCGCGCGCGCCGAGCAGACGCGCACGGCCGGCGTCGCCGCGGTCGCCTCGCTGCGCAGCTCAGCCAGCAGACGGCTCTTGCCGATCCCCGCCTGCCCTTCGATCAGCGCCACGCGCGCGTCGCCCGCGAGCGCCTCGGCGAGCAGGCTGCGCAGCAGCGCCAGCTCGCGTTCGCGCTCGACCAGCGGCTCGCCGACGGGACGTGGCGCGTTGGGCAGCTCAGCGGTCATCACACCGGATCGTATGCGCCCGCGCGGCGAGGGATGAGGAAGGTTTGGAGGCAACCCCTCCGGCGCCCGCTCGAAACGAGACGGCTGGCGCACGAACGCTTGCGTTCGTCATGCCCGATGGCCATGTCCGCGCCGGCCTCCGCTGGCGAGACTGCGGGCCGGTCGCTACCCACTGGAGGACTCGTGTCAGACGCGGATTCGACGATCCCGCCCATGCGGCGGCGTGACTTCCTGACGAAGGTCGGACTGGCCGGGGGCGCCGGCGCGCTCTACACCACGATGGACGCGCTCGGCCTGGTCGCCTCGCCGACCAACGCGCCGGCCGCGTGGGCCGCCGAGACGCGGGCGTGGCAGCCCCCGTCGGCGTCGGACTTCGGCTTGCGCGGCCATGGCGGCCGCAGAAGGGTGCTCGTGCTCGGCGCCGGCATCGCCGGGCTCGTGACCGCCTACGAGCTCGGCAAGGCCGGCTACCGCGTGACGCTCGTGGAGGCGCGCGAGCGGCCCGGCGGGCGCAACTGGACGGTGCGCGGCGGCACCGTCGAGACCGAGCTCGGCGGCAGCCCGCAGCGAGCCCGCTTCAGCGACGGCCAGTACCTCAACGCGGGGCCGGCACGGCTGGCGCAGCACATGGTGACGGTCGACTACTGCCGCGAGCTGGGCGTCCCGATCGAGGTCTTCACGAACGCCAACGAGGATGCCTACTACTACCAGGAGGAGGTCGGCGGGCTCAGCGGGCAGAGAATCCGTCACCGCACCGCGAAGGCCGACGTCTACGGCTACGTCTCCGAGCTGCTGGCGAAGTCGACCGACCAGGGCGCGCTCGACGGCCGCCTGACCGCCGAGGACAGAGACCGGCTGATCGCGTTCCTGCGCAACTTCGGCGCGATCGGGGCCAGAAGAGCGGGCGACCCCGCCGGCTCGTACGCCTACACGGGCGGCTCGCGTCGCGGCTACACGCTCGACCCGGGCGCCGGAACCCAGGAGGGCGACGTCCTCGGTCCGCCGTTCTCGCTGACTGACGTGCTGCAGAGCCAGGTCGGCAACTACTTCTCGTTCGAGTTCTCCTACGACCAGGCGATGCTGATGTTCCAGCCGGTCGGCGGAATGGACCAGATCCCATACGCGCTGGCGAGAGCGGTCCAGCGCCAAGGCGGGCAGATCCTCTACGGCACGCCCGTCAGCGAGATCGTCAACACGCCCGACGGCGTCGAAGTGACCGTCGGCGAGCAGCGCGGCTGGCGGCCGCGCGTGCTGCGCGGCGACTACGCCGTCTGCACCGTTCCGCCACAGGTCCTCAAGAACGTGACGAGCAACTTCTCCGCGCCGGTCAGAGAGGCGCTCGCGTATGCGGTGCCCAACTCCGTCGGCAAGATCGCGCTCGAGTACCGGCGGCGCTTCTGGGAGGAGGACGAGAAGCTGATCGGCGGGATCACGAACACGAACATGGACCTGTCGACGATCTGGTACCCGTCGTACGGCTACCTCGGCGAGCGCGGCACGATCGTCGGCTACTACAACTTCGGCGCCAACGCCGTCGCGTACGGCGACCTGCCGCCGGAGGGACGGCTCGCGCGCGCCGTCGCGCAGGGGAAGAAGATCCACGGCGACTCCTATGAGCGCGAGCTGGCGAGCTCGTTCTCGGTCGCTTGGCAGAAGATCAGATACAGCGAGGGCGGCTGGGTCTCGTGGCCGTCGCGCACGAGCGGTCACTACGACCGCCTGCTGGCGCCGGACGGCAACGTCTGGTTCGCCGGCGACCACCTCAGCTACTACATCGCCTGGCAGGCAGGGGCGATCGAGTCGGCGCGCAAGGTCGTGCGGGAGCTGCACGCGCGGGCGGTGAACGGATGAGCCGCCTGCGTCTCGCCCTCGCGCTCGCCGCGCTGCTGTCGCTCACCTTCGCCGCCGGCGTCGTCGCGCACGGCGCCGGGTTGGCGCCCGGGTGGGACTTCAGCGGCGGGTCGAGACCGCGCCCGAGCGCACCTCCGCCCGATGACGACGAAGTGATCCACAACGTCGCGACCGACCAGGCGAACCCGTTCATCTCCAACGGCGTCTCGGTCGGCAGCGAGGTCGGGCTCTACTTCTCCAGCGGGATCGGCCCGGCGGGGCTCAACGCCGCAGCGCCGGCGGGCACGCCGGAGCGGTTCGTCGACCCGGCGCAGTTCCCCGGCGGGACGCTGACGCCGGGCGTGACGATCACCGAGGCGCAGGCGATGAACGCCTTCGCGCGGATCACCGACAACCTCGCGACGGTCGGCCTGTCCCCGCGTGACGTGATCACGCTGCGGATCTTCCTCGACAACGCGCCCGGCCAGCCGGCGATGGACTTCGCCGGCCTCAACCGCGCCTACCGGCAGTTCTTCGCCAACGTCGACCTGCAGACCGGCGCGACGCTGCCGCAGCCGCGCGGGAGCGGCGAGCCGGGGCCGCCGCTGGTCGTCAACCCGGTGCGGCCGTCGCGCACGGCGCTGGAGGTCGCGAGCCTGCCGTCGGCGGGGTGGCTGGTCGAGGTCGAGGCGGTCGCGCGCTTCAAGAACGAGCGCGGCGGCGGCCACGGCGGGGGGTGGGGCCGCTAGGCGGGTTTCGGGGCCGCGCCCGGCGGCGGGTCGCCGCAGTCGGGCGCGTCGGCGCGCTGCGGGCGGCGGATCGCCAGCACCGGGACGCGGGTGCACTTCAGCAGCCGCCGTTGGACCGATTCGATCGCGGCGCCGATCGGCCCGTGCTCGTGCGCGGCGAGCACGACGAGGTCGTGGTTGCCCTCCTCGGCGCGCTGTGCGATCAGGTGCGCGGCGTCGCCGTGGAGCAGCTGGGTGGTGACCGGCAGGTCGGAGGGGATCGCGTCGGCCAGCTCGCGCAGACGCTGCTCGGCGGCGCGCTCGGCGCTGCCGTCGGCCGGCGGCGCGAAGAGCCCGACCTGCGTCCACGCGGGCGCGGGCACCACGACGGTCAGCAGCGTCAGCCGGCCCCTCGTCGCGCGCACGATCTGCACGCCGAGCCCGACCGCGTCCCATGCCTCCGGCGTCCCGTCGACCGCGACGAGCACGTTGCGCGCGGCCAGCTCGGTCAGCTCGCGGCGTGGCTCGCGCGCGGCGTCGACCGCCTCGCGGCTCACGGCTCCGACCTCTTCGACCGATCTCGCACTCGCGCTCATGCCTCCATTGTGCCCGACCGGGAACAGCGGAAAAGTGACAGACCGCAGCGTCTCTTTGCAACCCATAGGGTCCAGGTCATGCCTCGCCGCTCCTCCCACGGTCCGACCGCGATCCGGCGGCGCCGGCTGGCGCTGCTGTTGCTCGCCCTGCTCGCGCTCGTCGCCGGGGTCGCCGTCGGCGCGGGCGGTGGGGAGGACGAGGGGACGACGCAGGCCGGCGCGCCCGCGACGACCGGCGACGGGCGGGCGGCCGGCGACGGCGCTCCGGGCGCCGACGGCGACGGGGCGGATGGCGACCGAAGCGCCGATGACAGCGCGCCCGCCGCGCCCCCGACCGCCGCCGAGCGGGCGAGAGCGCGCGTCGCGCGGATGGCACTGCCGCGCCAGGTCGGGCAGCTGCTGGTGATCTCCTTCTCCGGGACGACCGCGCCCTCCTACGCGACCGATGCCTTGCGCGCGGGCAGAGCATCCGGGGCGATCCTGTTCGGCGGCAACGCGCCGTCGGCCGCGTCGGTGCGGGCGCTCAGCGCCAGCCTCCAGCGCGCCGCCGGCGGCGATGCGATCGTCAGCCTCGACCAGGAGGGCGGCGAGATCCGCACGCTCGCGTTCGCGCCGCCGCAGACCGGCCAGGCCGGGCAGCCGACGCCGGCCGCCGCCCGCCGCAGCGCGCGCACGACCGCCGCCGCGCTGCGCGACGTCGGCGTCAACGTCACGCTCGGACCGGTCGCCGACGTCGCCGAGACGGCCGGATCGTTCATGGCCAGCCGCGCCTTCCCCGGCGATGCGAGCGCCGTCGCGGCCTCGGTCGCCGCGGCCGTCGGCGCCTACCGCAGAGCGGGGATCGAGTCGACGCCCAAGCACTTCCCCGGCGTCGGCGCCGCGACGCAGAACACCGACTTCGGCAGCGCCTCGATCGGGCGCGGCGTCGCGCAGCTCGACGCCAGCGAGCTGGTGCCCTACCGCGCCGCGTTCGACGCCGGCGCGCGGATCGTGATGGTCGGTCATGCCCGCTACCCGCGGATCGACGGCGACCGCATCGCCTCGCAGTCGCGCGCGATCGTGACCGGCCTGCTGCGCGAGCGGCTCGGCTTCGACGGCGTCGCGATGACCGACTCGCTGGAGGCCGAGGCGGTCGACGCCGCGACGCCCGGCGACGCCGACGTCGGCCTCGCCGCGGTCCGCTCGCTCGCCGCCGGCAACGACCTGCTGCTGCTGACCGGGCCGGGCTCCTTCCCGCTCGCGCGCGAGGCGCTGATCGCCGCCGCCCGCGCCGACCCGGCGATCCGCGCCCGCGTCGCCGAGTCGGCCGCGCGCGTCGTCGAGCTGCGCGCGCGGCTGGCCGGCGACTAGCGCCGCCAGCGTCCGCCCGCACGCACGTCCAGACGCCTTTCTCCAAACGGCGGTTGAGAACGTTCTGTGAAGCGGGCATCCTCACCGCATCGATACGACATCAAGATTGTTATGCCGACCAGAATGGTGCGGATTCTGCAATACTGCGAATCCCTATCCGATTTCGACCGTTTCTGGGAGGAACCTGTGAAATCACGCACCCCCGCCGCACTCGCCCTCATCGCCACGCTCGTCGCGCTGGTGATCGCCGGGTGCGGGGGTGGATCGAGCGACAGCGCCGACGGTGACGGCGGCGCGAATGACAATGCGGAGACGCAGCTGTCGCTCGTCGCCTATGCCGTGCCGAAGGTCGGCTTCGACAAGGTGATCCCCGCCTTCCAAGCGACACCCGAGGGCAGAGGCGTCGGCTTCAGCCAGTCGTACGGCGCCTCCGGCGACCAGTCGCGCAAGGTCGAATCCGGCCTCAGAACCGATGTCGTCAACTTCTCCGTCGAGCCCGACGTGACGCGCCTCGTCGAGGCCGGTCTCGTCGACGAGGACTGGAACTCCAACGAGCACAGAGGCATCCCCTTCGGCTCCGTCGTCTCGATCGTCGTGCGCAGAGGCAACCCGCTCGGCATCAGAGGCTGGGACGACCTGCTCAGAGACGGCGTCGAGGTCGTGACGCCGAACCCGTTCAGCTCCGGCTCGGCGAAGTGGAACCTGCTCGCGCCGTACGCCGACAAGAGCGACGGCGGCAGAAACGTGCAGGCCGGTCTCGACTACCTCCAGCAGCTGATCGGCGACCACGTCAGAGTGCAGCCGAGATCGGGCCGTGAGGCGACCGAGACGTTCCTCCAGGGAACCGGCGACGTCCTCCTCTCCTACGAGAACGAGGCGTACTTCATGGAGGAGCAGGGCGAAGAGGTCGAGCACATAAACCCCGACGTGACGTTCAAGATCGAGAACCCGGTCGCGGCCGTCAACAGAAGCGAGCACCCGAGAGAGACGCAGGCGTTCGTCGACTACCTCTACACGCCTGAGGCCCAGAGACTGTGGGCCGAGGCCGGCTTCCGCCCGGTCGACACGACCGTCGCGGGCGAGTTCGCCGACAAGTTCCCGGACCCGAGAAAGCTCTGGACGATCGCCGACCTCGGCGGTTGGGGCCCGGTCAACGACGAGCTGTTCGACGAAGAGAACGGCTCCGTGGCGAGAATCTACGACGAGGCGACGAGCTAGCTCACGATGTCGACCGTCGTACAAGACGCAAGACGGGAAGGCGGCGTCCGCAGAAGCGGGCGCCGCCGTTCCCGTTCCTACGGTGGCGGCGTCGGTCCCCTCGGGATCGGCGTCGCCACGTTGTGGTTGAGCATCATCGTCCTGCTCCCGCTCGCCGCTGTGCTGGCGAAGTCGCTCGACGACGGCCCCGCCGGGCTCTGGGACGCGATCAACGCTCCGTCGGCGCGCGCCGCGCTGCTCTTCACGGTCGCCGTCTCGGCGATCGTCGCGCTGGTCAACGTCGTCGTCGGCACGCTGATCGCGTGGGTGCTGGTGCGCGACGACTTCCGCGGCAAGGCGTTCGTCAACGCGCTGATCGACCTGCCGTTCGCGCTCCCGACGATCGTCGCGTCGATCGTGCTGCTGTCGCTCTACGGCCCCAACAGCCCGGTCGACATCGACCTCTACGCGACCAAGCCGGCGGTCGCGATCGCGCTGCTGTTCGTGACGCTGCCGTTCGTGGTGCGCTCGGTCCAGCCGGTGCTGATGGAGGTCGACAGAGAGGCTGAGCAGGCCGCCGCCTCGCTCGGCGCCGGCAACTGGACGATCTTCCGCCGCGTCGTGCTGCCCGCGCTGGTGCCGGCGCTGCTCGGCGGCGCCGGCCTCGCCTTCGCGCGCGCGATCGGCGAGTTCGGCTCGGTCGTGCTGATCGGCGGCGGCATCCCGCGCGAGACCGAGGTCGCCTCGCAGTACATCGCCAAGCAGATCGAGATCGACCGGCCCGAGAGCGCGGCCGCCGTCTCGGTCGCACTGCTGGTGATCGCCTTCGCCGTGCTGTTCATCCTGCGCGTCGCGGCCGCCCGCACCCAACGCCATGAGAGAGGCTGACCGATGGAGCTGACCCGCACCTCGCGCCTCTCGCTCCGCGCGCTCGCGCTCGGCTACCTGTTCGTGCTCGTGATGGTGCCGCTGGGCATCATCTTCTTCCGCACCTTCGAGAACGGGCTCGGCGCCTTCTGGGACCAGGTGACGACGCCGGCGTCGATCTCAGCGATCCAGCTGTCACTGCTGATCGTCGCGATCGTCGTGCCGGTGAACGTGATCTTCGGGCTGGTGACGGCGATCGCGCTGGCGCGCGGGCGCTTCCCCGGCCGCGGACTGCTGCAGGCGGTCGTCGACCTGCCGTTCGCCGTCTCGCCGGTCGTCGTCGGCGTCTCGCTCGTGCTGCTGTGGGGCGTCAACGGCTGGTTCGGCGGGCTCGCCGACGCCGGCATCCAGATCATCTTCTCCTTGCCGGGGATGGTGCTCGCGACGATCTTCGTCACGCTGCCGTTCGTCGTGCGCGAGGTCGAGCCGGTCCTGCATGAGATCGGCGACGACCAGGAGGAGGCCGCCGCGACGCTCGGCGCGAAGCGCTGGCAGACCTTCTGGCGCATCACGCTGCCGTCGATCCGCTGGGGCCTCGCCTACGGCGTCGTGCTGACGGTCGCGCGCGCGCTCGGCGAGTTCGGCGCCGTGCTGGTCGTCTCCGGCAACGTGCCGGGCGAGTCGCAGACGCTGACGCTGCTCGTGCATGCGCGCTACATCGACGACCACAACGTCTTCGGGGCCTATGCCGCGTCGACGGTGCTGATGTTCCTGGCGCTGATCGCGCTGGTCCTGATGACTTTCCTGAACCGCAAACGGGAGGACGCATGATCTCCGTCAAGGGCGTGTCGAAGCAGTTCGGCGACTACGTCGCGCTCGACGACGTCTCGCTGGAGGTGCCCGACGGCTCGCTGACCGCGCTGCTGGGACCGAGCGGCTCCGGCAAGTCGACGCTGCTGCGGATCATCGGCGGCCTCGAGACCGCCGACAGCGGCAGCGTCGAGATCCACGGCGTCGACGCGACCAACGTGCCGCCGCAGCGGCGTGAGATCGGCTTCGTCTTCCAGCACTACGCGGCCTTCAAGCACATGACCGTGCGCGACAACGTCGCCTTCGGTCTGACGATCCGCAGAAAGCCGAAGGCCGAAGTCGCAGAGCGCGTCGACAGACTGCTCAGAATCGTCGGCCTCGCCGGCTACGCGAAGCGCTACCCGAACCAGCTCTCCGGCGGCCAGCGCCAGCGGATGGCGCTGGCGCGCGCGCTCGCGGTCGAGCCGAGAGTGCTCCTGCTCGACGAGCCGTTCGGCGCGCTCGACGCGAAGGTCCGCACCGAGCTGCGCGAGTGGCTGCGGCGGCTGCACGAGGAGGTCCACGTGACGACGCTGCTCGTCACGCACGACCAGGAGGAGGCGATGTCGATCGCCGACGACATCGCCGTGATGGACAACGCTCACATCGAGCAGGTCGGCAACCCGCGCGAGCTGTACGACAACCCGTCGAGCGCCTTCGTGATGGGCTTCCTCGGCGAGGTCAGCCAGCTGGCCGGCCGGCTCGTGCGCCCGCACGACATCGCGCTCGGCGCGGAGTCGGAGGACGGCGCTCACGAGGCGATGGTCAGCCGCGTGATCCACCTTGGCTTCGAGGTCCGCGTCGAGCTGATGCTGACCAGCGGCGAGGCGGTCACGGCGCAGATCACGCGCACCGAGGCCGACGAGCTGGAGCTGGGTCAGGGCGACATCGTCTGGCTGCGCGCGGCCGGTACGACCGCGCTGCACGTCGACGAGCAGGTCCCCGCCGCCGGCACGCCGGAGGCGGTCGACGCCGCCGAGGCGACGCAGCCGAGCCAGAGCTGAGCCGCGGACGCCGCCGCGTGTTCAGGAGAGCCTGAACACGCGGCGCGCGTTTCCGTGCGGGAAGAGCGCCTCGGCCTCCGCGTCGAGGCCGAGCGCGTCGAGCCGCTCGCGGCAGCGGGCGGGGGAGACGCGCTCAACGCCGAGGGCGTTCGCAGGCCTCGGAGCGCGCGAACGCGCCGCGTTCGCCGACGCGATCGAGCGCGTGCTCGGCAACGTCGCGGAGGGTTGAGCCGCCCACATGCAGAATCGGACGCGTCGGACTGTTGGAAATCGGTGAGGGAGCGTGAGGGTCTGGTGAACAGACCTCAACTCCCGCACCGCCTGTGCCGACCACAACGCACAGGAGGCAGTCATGTCGATCAACTCACCGAGAACAACACGTAACAGCAGATCGCTCTTCCGCCGCACCGTCGACCGCACGCTCGAGCTGGAGCTGTGGGACGCGTGGGTCTTCGCCGCCGGCGACGCGACGCGCGCGCTGCGCGGCTGGGAGCTGGTGCGCGGCAGCGACGACGCCGCGGCCGCGTACGTCGCCTACCGCGCCGCGCTCGACCGCGAGGAGCGCGCCGCCGACGTGCTGGCGGAGTGCGCCGCCGAGCGCGCGCGGCTGCGGAAGCGGGCGCTCGTCGCGGCGTAGGACGAGCTCCGGGGCGCGCGGGTACCGTTCGCGCATGCCCGAGACCGTGCAGCTCCTCATCTATGACTACGTGCCCGACATCCTCGAGCGCCGCGGTCCGCACCGCGACGGTCACCTCGCGCTGATCGCGCGACTGCACGAGGCCGGCACGATGCTGATGGCCGGCGCCGCCGGCGACCCCGTCGACAAGGGCGTCTTCGTGCTGCGCGACACCGACGCGGTCGAGGCGTTCATCGCGGAGGATCCCTACGTCGCGGCAGGGCTGGTCGCCGGCCACCGCGCCGAGCCGTGGCTGGTCGTCACTCCTCTGTGACGACGACGAGCGGCTCCAGCGCCGCGCGCAGGCCCGGCGGGATCTCCGCCGGGCGCCGCTGCTCGCGGTCGACGAAGACGTGCACGAAGGTGCCGCTGGCGGCCGGATGCTCCATCCCGGCCTTGAACAGCGCGATCTCGTAGCGGACGCTCGATCTGCCGAGGTGGGCGACGCGCAGCGCACCCTCGACGGTCTCGGGGAAGGAGAGCGAGGCGTGGTATCTGCAGGACGACTCGGCGCAGACGCCGATCACGCCGCCGGTGAGGATGTCGAGCCCGCCCTCGCGGATCAGGAAGGTGTTGATGATCGTGTCGAAGAAGGCGTAGTACTCGACGTTGTTGACGTGTCCGTAGACGTCGTTGTCGGCCCAGCGGGTCGGCATGTCGAGCCGGTGGGGGTAGTCCTCGCGCGTGACCTTCGGCACGCGCAGCAACGTAGCAAGCGGGCGCACGGCGGTGCGGCGAACGGCTGCGCGCCGCGCCGCTGACGCCCGCGCGACCAGAGCACCGCGAGCCTGCTGCTGTCAGGCAGCAGCAGACTTCCCATCCTCACACTGGCGCGGCGGACCGACTTGCGGGTAGGTTGGGCCATGCCCAGCCTCCCCGCACCTCGGGCGCTCGCCCTCGCCGCGCTCGCCGCGGCGACGACCGCGCTGGTGGCGCCAGCCGCCGACGCCGCCTCCGGCCCCGTCCCCGCCGCGCGCCTCGCGGCGACCAGCTCGAAGGTCCTCACGTTCAGAGCGCCGCACGTCGAGGGCACGCCGCGCAGATACGACCGCGTCCAGGTGCGCCGCTACGGGCCGGCGAGCGCGAGAACGGTGCTCGTGCTGGTGCCGGGCACGCTCGGCGGCGCGGCCGACTTCCACGTCGTCGCGCCGGCGCTCGTCGCGCGGATCCCCGGCCTGCAGGTGTGGGCGCAGATGCGGCGCGAGGGCGCGCTGCACGACACGCGCATGCTCGAGCGCGCCCGCGCCGGCGAGGTCACCGTCCAGCAGGCGTTCGACTACTACCTCGGCTGGCTCGCCAAGCCGGTCACGCCGCACTACAGACCGCTCGACCCGGCCGACTACGCCTTCGTCGGCGGCTGGGGCCTGCGGGTCGCGATGGACGACCTCCACGCGGTCGTGCAGGCGGCGCGCGACGCCGGCGACAAGCAGCCGCCGCGGCGCGTGATCCTCGGCGGTCACTCGCTCGGCGGCTCGGTCGCGGGCATGTACGCCGCGTGGGACTTCGACGGTCGCGCCGGGGTCGAGGACCTCGCCGGGATCGTCGCGATCGACGGCGGCGCCGGCGGCCTGCGCAGCGGCGCCACCACGACAGCGAAGGAGGCGCGCACGCAGCTCGCGAGGCTGGAGAGCGACGGCCCCTTCACCGACCTGCTGGGCCTGAGACTGCCGTGGATCGCCGGCGCCTTCGGCGAGCTGAGCGCGCTCGCCGCGCACGTCGCGCCGACGGCGCCGTCGGTCGGCCAGAGCTTCCTGCTGCTGCCGCCGATCTTCAGAGCGCCGGTCGCGGTCACCAACCGCGCCCAGCTCGGCTACGCCTTCGACGCGAAGACCTCGCCGCCCGGCCTGTCGCTGATCCAGGTCCGCTCCGGCGCGCTGGCGCCCGCCGGAGACTCGCGCGACTGGGTCGACGACCCGGCGCAGCCGACGCCGATCGCCAACCTCGCCGACGCCTTCTCGCTCGAACCGCTCGGCGCGATCGAGTGGTACTACCCGGCGCGCCTGTCGATCGACGTCGGCGCCGGCTCGTCGCTGCGTACGACCGCCGCCGCCAGAACGCTCGGCCTGCGGATCCGCCACGTCGGCGACGTCGACGTGCCGCTGTACGCCTTCGGAGCCGCGCTCGCCGGCAGAGACGGCGCGCTGAAGACCGCCTCGCAGCGGTACAAGCGGCTGTCGCGGATCCCCAGCGTCACCTACGTCGACCGCTCGGCGACCTACTCCCACCTCGACCCGCTGCTGGCCGCGCCCGAGCGCAGCGCCTTCGTCGCCACGGTGGTCCCATGGCTGAAGGGAACGATGCGACTGCCGGTGAGGTAGTCGCCACGGGTTGGTGCTAGAAATAGTGCTGAATCGGTGCTAATTTTAGAACCGTGACGAGCCCATTTGTCTACGACGAGCCGTTGGACCCGGGGATGCTGGTCGGGCGGGCGGAGACGCTGGCGCTGCTGCGCGACCACGCGCTCGACGGCCGCAACAGCCGCTTGGAGGGCCCGCGCCGCTTCGGCAAGACCTCGCTGCTGCGGGCGGTGTTGGAGGCCGCGCGCAGAGACGGGGCGATCGCGATCGAGGTCAACTTTCTCGGCTGCGTGACCGCGTCCGACGTCGCCGAGCGGATCGAGCTGGCCTACCGCGAGCAGCTCGACCGGCGCCTGCAGCGATGGCTGGACGCGCTCGCGCGCACGTGGCGGCCCACGATCAGCGCGGCTCCGGGCGGCGTCGGCGTGAGCGCCGAACCGCGCGTCTCGTCGCCGGGCCTGCTCGAACGGCTGGCGCTTCCACGCCGGCTCCACGATCGCGACGGGCGCACGTGCGTGATCGCCTTCGACGAGTTCCAGGAGGTCTTCCGCATCGACCCGGCGCTGCCCGGCGCGTTCCGCTCCGTCATCGAGGGCAACAGCCACGCCGCCGCCTATCTCTTCTGCGGCTCCCATCCCGGGCTGATGCGTGAGCTGTTCTCCGACCGCCGCCACGCCTTCTTCGGGCAGGCGGCGCCGATCGAGGTCGGGCCGCTGCCGCCGGTCGAGCTGGCCGATTTCCTCGGGGACCGCTTCGCGGAACGCGGTCGCGAGTTGGGCGACGCGTTCGCGCCGCTGCTCGACGCCTCCGAAGGGCACCCGCAGCGCACGATGCTGCTCGCGCACCACCTCTACAGCGCGACGCCGAAGGGCAGAATCGCCGACCTCGTCACGTGGACGCGCGCGCACGCGGCGGCGCGACGCGAGGCGCACGGCGAGATCCAGATCGTGTGGGATCTCTGCAGCGATCTGGAACGACGGGTGCTGAAGACGATCGCCCACCGCACGGTCCCGTTGACCGGCAAGGAGGCGCAGGAGCGGTTCGGCCTCGCCAAGAGCGGCTCGACGCAGGTCGCCGTCGAGCGGCTCGTGCGCGACGGGACGCTCGTCGCCGACGAGACGACGCGGACCGGCTGGCGCGTCGTCGACCCGTTTCTCGCCGCCTGGCTGCGCGGCGAATGATCGGCCGCGCGAGCGAACCGTCTCGCGGCGCTGGACACGATCCGATCTCGTTCAAAGACGACCCGGCTGATCACGAGATCGGATCGCGCCCAGCATCCACGATCCGGCCACGCTCGCGCGGCCGATCGGACGCCTACGGCAGCCGCCCCGCCGAGTGCATCGCGGCGGCGCCGGCGCCGAGCAGCAGCAGCATGCCGCCGACGGCGAAGGCGGCCGTGACCTCGCGCTGCTCGTCTCTGGTGCCCAGGCGCGAGCCGAGCGTCTCGTAGATCTCCGACAGCTGCTGGTCGTCCTGGGCCTGGAAGGCGCGGCCGCCGGAGGCGTCGGCGATCTGCTCCAGCGTCTCCGGATCGGGCGGGACCGGCAGCGTGGGGGCGCCGAAGCCGGGGTTCGGCACGGTCGCGTTTCTGGTCCCGAGCGCGACCGTGTAGACGGGGATTCTCTGCTCGCCGGCGAGCTGGGCCACGCCGACCGGGTCGCGGCCGATCGTCGTCGCGCCGTCGGACAGCAGCACGATCGCGGCGGGGATTCTCTCGCCCTCGTCCTCCTGCCGCTCCAGCGTGTCGAGCGCGACCTGGAGCGCGTCGCCGGTCGCGGTGCCGCCGTCGGCGACCTGCGCGTCGATCGTCGCCTGGATCAGGTCGTGGTCGCGCGTCGGCGTCTGCGTGCCGTCGGGCACGTCGGAGTAGGTCGTGACGCCGACTCTGATCGTCGGCGGCAGCTGGTCGAGGAAGCGGCGCGCCGCTCTCTTGGCCGCCGTCATGCGGTCGGGCTCGACGTCCTGCGCCAGCATCGAGCGCGAGTGGTCGGTGACGAGCATGATCGACGCCTTCTCGATCGGCACCGCGACCGTCCGCTCCGGTCTGGCGAGCGCGAGCGCGAGCGCGGCCAGCGCCGCCAGCAGCAGCGCGACCGGCAGGTGGCGCTTCCACGCCGGCACCGTGCCGGCCGCAAGCTTCAGCGCCGCGACGCCGGTGAAGCGCACCGCGTATCTCTTGCCGCGCTGGCGGTTGGCGACCTGCAGCGCGATCAGCGCCGGCACGGCCAGCAGCGCCAGCAGGAAGATCGGCGAGCCGAACGAGAGCGCGAAGATCGTCATGACAGCCGCCGTCCCAGCGCCTGCAGCCAGTCGCCCTCGGTCGACAGCGCGATGTGCTCGACCTGCAGCCGGCGCAGCTCGCGCGCGACTCTGGCGCGGCGGTCGGCCTCGATCTGGGCGAAGCGGTCACGCACCGATCTGCGCGAGGTGTCGACCTCGACGCGCTCGCCGGTCTCGGGGTCGACGAGCGCGAGCCGCCCGACCGCCGGCACCGCCGACTCGCGCGGGTCGCGCACCTCGATCGCCATCACGGAATGCCGCTGCGCGAGCGCGCCGAGCGCGCGCGTCCAGTCGTCCTCGTCACGCCAGTCGGAGATCACGACGACGAGCCCCGGCTGTGTCGCGACGCGACCGATCCGCCGCAGCGCACCCGCCAGCGCGCCCGGCTCGTGGTGGCCGTCGGGCGCGACGCCCTCCTCCAGCGCGCGCTGCAGCGCGACGACGCCGGGCTTGGAGGCGCGCGGCGGGTGCAGCCTCGGCGTGCCGGCGCCGAACGTCATCAGCGCGACGCGGCCGGCGCGGCGGATCGCGAGGCGGCCGAGCGTCAGCGTGACGCCCTCGGCGACGTCGGACTTCAGCCGGTCGGCGGTGCCGAACGCCATCGAGGGGGAGAGGTCGAGCGCGATCCAGGTCGTCAGCGTCCGCTCCGGCACGTGCAGGCGCACGTGCGGGATGCCGGTGCGCGCGGTCGCGGCGGCGTCGATCTGGCGCACGTCGTCGCCGACCTCGTACGGCCGCAGCTGCGCCAGCTCGGTGCCGGAGCCGAGCCCGGCCGCGCGCCGGTCGCCGGGCAGCGCGCCCGAGGCGCGCCGCGCGACGATCAGGTCGAGCGACTCGAGCAGCCCGTGCGGGATCGGGCCGGGGCCCTGGCGGCCGGCGGGACGGATCAGACGCGGCGCGGTCATCGAATCGCCTAGGCCGCGGCCTCGGGGCGACGGAGGTGGTCGGCCGGTGGCTCGTCGACGGCGGCGAAGACGCGCCCGAGCACGTCGTCGGCGCTGACGTTCTCGGTCAGCGCGTCGTAGGAGAGCACGATCCGGTGACGCAGCACGTCGGGCGCGAGGTCGCGCACGTCGGCGACGGCGACGTAGCCGCGGCCGCGCAGCAGCGCCAGCGCGCGCGCCGCCTGCACGAGCCCGATCGGCCCGCGCGGGCTGGCGCCGAACTCGACGTAGGGGGCGACGTCGTCGAGGCCGTACTTCTCCGGCCGCCGCGTCGCGTCGGCGAGCGTGACCGCGTACTGCACGACCTCGCGGTCGACGAGCACTCTCTGCGCCGCCTCCGAGAAGCGGTCGAGGTCGGCGATCGAGAGCCGCTCGCGCGGCTCCGCGACACGGCCGAGCGAGCGGTCGACGACGGCCGCCTCCTCGCTCATCGTCGGGTAGTCGACCATCACCTTCATCAGGAAGCGGTCGATCTGCGCCTCCGGCAGCGGGTAGGTGCCCTCCGACTCGATCGGGTTCTGCGTCGCGAGCACGAGGAACGGGCGCGGCGTCGGGTGGGTCTCGCCGCCTATCGTCACCTGCTGCTCCTGCATCACCTCGAGCAGCGCCGACTGCACCTTCGCGGGCGCGCGGTTGATCTCGTCGGCGAGCAGGAAGTTGCCGAACACCGGGCCGAGCTCGGTCTCGAATCTGCCCGTGTCGGGGCGGTAGACACGCGTGCCGATCAGGTCGGCCGGGACGAGGTCGGGCGTGAACTGGATCCGCTTGAAGGAGCCGCCGAGGACCTGCGCGAGCGTCTTGACCGTGAGCGTCTTGGCGAGGCCCGGGACGCCCTCCAGCAGCACGTGGCCGCCGGCGAGCAGGGCGACCAGCAGCCGCTCCAGCATCGCGTCCTGGCCGACGATCACGCGCTTGATCTCGTGCAGCGCCTCCTCGAGCGCGTCACGCGGATCCTCCCTGCGCGGGAAGCGCTGCTCCTCGGGCTGGGGTTGCTGGGGGATGTCGAACGTCACGTCGGGTGGCTCCTTTCGAAAGGTCAGATCGGCCGGCCGAACCAGCGCAGCGAGAGGCCGGCCCCGGCGAGCAGCAGCAACAGGCCGCCGGCGGCGAAGGCGACCGTTATCTGCCGCTCCTCGTCTCTCGTGCCGAGCTGCGAGCCCAATCTCTCGTAGACGGTGTTGAGGCGGTCGGCGCTCGCCGCCGTGTAGGTCTCGCCGCCGGTCACCTCGGCGATCTGCGCCAGCGCCGCCGGATCGGGCGGGACCGGCTCGGTTCTGTCGTCGCCCGTTCTCGCGTCCGGCACGGTGATCGTGCCGGCGTCGGTGCCGAACGCGACGGTGTAGATCGGGATTCTCAGTCTCGACGCCTCGCCCGCGACGTTGACGGGATCCTCGCCGCGGACCGATCTGCCGTCCGAGATCAGCACGATCGCCGACGGCGGCCGTCTGCCGTTCTCGCCCGGCTGGTTGCGCAGCACCGTCAGCGCCGTTCTGATCGCGTCGCCGGTCGCGGTGCTGCCGCTGACCTGGAGGCGGTCGATCGCCGACTCGACGTTCGCGCGGTCGCGCGTCGGGCTCTGCAGCACGGTCGCGGTCGTGTTGAAGGCGATCACGCCGATGTTGACGCTTCTGGGCACCTCGTCGACGAAGCGGCGCGCGGAGCGCTTGGCGGCGATCAGGCGGTTGGGCTCGACGTCGGTCGCGAGCATCGAGCCGGAGACGTCGGTCAGCAGCACGATCGAGGCGCGCTCGACCGGCACCGCCTCGGTCCGCTGCGGCCGCGCGGCGGCGACGATCAGCGTCGCCAGCGCGAGCAGGAAGGCGAGCATCGGCACGTGCCGGCGCCAGCCGGGCCGGCTCGGCGCGACGGCGGCCTGCATGCGCGGGGCGGCGAAGGCGGACGCGGCGGCGCTCCGGTTGCGCTGCGCGAGCAGGTACCAGACGAGCAGCAGCGGCACGGCGGCCAACGCCAGCAGGACGAGCGGCGCGGCGAAGCTCATGGCGCGTCTGCGCGGTCTCCCAGTGTCACGTCGAGCGTCTGCTCTCTGCCGTTGCGCTCGATCTCGACCTGGATGCTGTCCCCCGGCTGGTCCCCGCTGATGTTTCTCGCGACGTCGGCCGGCTCGTCGACGCCCATGCCGCCGACGCGCGTGATCACGTCGCCTCTCTGCAGCCCGCCTCTCGCGGCCGGGCCGTCTCTGACGACGTCGACGACTCTCGCGCCCTGCGAGCTGCCGGTCAGCGAGGTCGGCGACGTTCTGATGCCGAGGTAGGGGCGCGACACTCTCTCGCCCCTCTGCAGCTGCGGGACGATCTGACGGGCCGTGTTCGACGGCACCGCGAAGCCGATGCCGATGTTGCCCTGCTGGCCCATCCCGCTCGTCGCGATCTGCGAGTTGACGCCGATCACACGGCCGCCGCTGTCGAGCAGCGGACCGCCCGAGTTGCCCGGGTTGATCGGGGCGTCGGTCTGGATCACCTCGTCGATCTCGAAGCCGTTGGGCGCCGTGATCGAGCGGCCGAGGCCGGAGACGATCCCTTCGGTGACCGTGCGGTCGAGGCCGAACGGGTTGCCGATCGCGACCGCGAAGTCGCCGACGGCGACGTTGCGCGAGTCGGCGAAGGCGAGCGGTCTGACGCCGTTGGGGATCCGGTCGGACTCGATCGAGACGACGGCGAGGTCGGACGACTCGTCGGTGCCGAGCACGTCGCCGTCGATCGAGGCGCCGTCCTGGCCGAACTTGACGACGACGTGGCTGCTGTCGCCGACGACGTGGTAGTTGGTGACGACCGTCCCTCTGTCGTCGATCAGGAAGCCGGTGCCCTGGCCGGTCGTGGTGCGGACCGAGACGACGGCGGGGCTGGCGGCGGCGTAGATGGCGCCCGCGCGCGTCTCCCCGGTGGCCGGTCTGATCGGTCTGCTGGAGAGGGCGGGGAGCGGGTCGGTGCCGTCTTCGCCGCCGTCGAGCAGATAGACGCCCGCGGCGACCCCGCCGCCGACGGCGAGCAGCACGACCAGCAGGCCGAGGACGAAGGTGGAGCGGCGGCGCCTGGGCGGTGCGGGCGGCTCTTCAGGCGCGCCCGCGGGGCGCGGCGGCGGCGTGCGGTGCAGCGCGGTGGCGCCGTCGTCGCGTGATTGATCGGACTCGGCGCGCCACTCGCCGGTCCACAGATGTCTCGGTGACCCCATCGGTAGAGATGAGGCTACCCATGGACCCAAAGGCCAACTTAACGTTTCCCCCGCTCAGGATGAGAGCGGCGCGGAGGCGCGCGAGGCGCTCGCGCGCGGGCGCGTAGGATCAAGCAATGCCCTGGCACGTCTACCTCTCCGGCGAGATCCACAGCGACTGGCGTCTGCGGATCGCCAACGCGATCCTCGACGAGGACCTCGACGTGGAGCTGAGCGCTCCCGTCACCAACCACGCCAACAGCGACGGCGGCGGGGTCGCGATCCTCGGCGAGCAGCCGAGCGACTATTGGCGCGACCACGTCGGCGCCGGCCTCAACGCGATCCGCACGCGCACGCTGATCGAGCAGTCCGACGTCGTCGTCGTGCGCTTCGGCGACGAGTACAAGCAGTGGAACGCCGCCTTCGACGCCGGCTACGCGGCGGCGCTCGGCAAGCCGCTGATCACGCTCCACCCCGAGCAGCACGACCACGCGCTGAAGGAGGTCGACCGCGCCGCGCTCGCCGTCGCGCGCGAGCCGGAGCAGATCGTCGACGTCCTCCGCTACGTGCTCAACGGAAAGCTGCCGAAGCGCCGCTGACGCGCCAGCGCATGGGGGTCGACGCACCGCTTCTCGGGGTAGACCCCTGGGGAACGAGGAGGAGGTCCCCATGTACGCAGCAGCGCGCACACGGCGCCTGCTCGCGGTCGGTGCGGGCGCGCTCGTGCTCGGCCTCGCCGGCTGTGGCAGCGACGACGACGACGGTGGAGGGGGCGGGACGACGACGACCGGAGGCGGTGGCGCCGCGCAGGCGCCGGCCGACACGTCGTTCGAGCTGACGATCGGCGACCTGGTGCCGCTGACCGGCGACCTGTCGCCATTCGGCCCGCCGGGGCGCAAGTCGGCCGATCTCGCGATCTCGCAGATCGAGGAGGCGGTGAGAGAGGCCGGCGTCGACACGACCGTCTCGATCGAGCACAGAGACACCGAGTCGAGCCCGCAGTCGGCCGTGCAGGCGGCGCGGCAGATGATCTCGGGCGGGGCGGCATGCCTCGCCGGGCCGTGGGCTTCGTCGGAGACGCTGGCGGTCGCGGAGTCGGTCGCCTCGCGCCAGAGAACGCCGATCATCTCGCCGTCGTCGACCGACGCGGCGATCACCGACCTCGACGACGACGGCTTCGTCTGGCGCACCGCGCCGTCGGACAACCTGCAGTCGCGGGCGCTCGCCGACACGGTCGAGAGAGAGCTGGGCGGAACCGACTTCACGCTCTCGCTGGCCGCGCGCAACGACGCCTACGGCCAGGGCTTCATCGAGAAGTTCAGAACGGCGTGGGAGGAGAAGGGCGGCAGAACGACCGGCCCCGTCCTCTACGACCCGGAGCAGCCGAGCTACAACTCGGAGGCGGCGGAGATCGTCGCCGGCAACCCCGACGCGTACGTGATCATCGACTTCTTCGAGACGTACGGGAAGATGGGCGCCTCGCTCGTGCGCACGGGCGAGTTCGACGCCGGCAGACTGTTCACGGCCGACGGCCTGGCATCCGACAGAATCCCCGACACGATCCCGCTCAGAGCGCTCGCGGGCGCGCGCGGGACGCGGCCCGGCGCGCCGGAGTCCGGCGCGACGGTGGAGGAGTTCGCGAGAATCTACAGAGCGGCCGGCGGCGCTCCGCGGCAGACCTTCGACGCGCAGCACTTCGACGCGACGATGCTCTGCTACCTCGGCGCGCTCGCGGCCGGCTCGGCTGACGGCGCCGAGATCGCCGAGCAGCTGCAGGCGGTCTCCGGCCCGCCCGGCAGAAGATTCACGTTCCTCGAGCTGGCCGACGGCATCAGAGCGATCGCCGCCGGTGAGGAGGTCGACTTCGACGGCGTCACCGGCCCGATCGACTTCGACGACAACGGCGACCCGACCGCCGCCACCTACGAGGTCTACAGATACGGCGCCGACGGCGTCCTCAGAGTCGAGCGGCAGTTCGAGGCGAGTGCCGCCGAGAGATAGATGAGCGAATCGGCCGACACCGCGATTCGGCCCGGGCGCGAGCGCCTGGACCGGGTCGCGGGCGGCCTCGGCGGGCTCGGCGGCGCCGGGCGCGGGCCGCTGCTGGTGACGCTCGCGCTCGTCGTCGCCGTCGCGCTCGTGCTGACGATCGCCTACGGCCTCCACGACGTCGCGCAGCGCGGCGTCAACGGGCTCGTCTCGGGCAGCTACTTCGCGCTTGGCGCAGTCGGGCTGACGCTCGTCTACGGGACGCTGCGGCTCGTCAACTTCGCGCACGGCGACCTGCTCACCTTCGGCGCGTACATGGCCTTCCTGGCGAACGTCACGTGGGGGCTGCCGATCGTCGTCGCGGTCCTCTTCTCCGTCGTCGTGACGGCCGCGCTCGGCGTCTTGAGCGAGCGCGTGATGTGGCGGCCGATGCGCGGCAGAGGGGCCGGTCTGCTGCAGCTGATGCTGATGACGCTCGGGCTCGCGTTCGTGATCCGCTACGGCATCCAGATGATCTGGGGCACGCTGCCGCGGCGGCTCGACGTCGACGTGACGGCGTCGGTCAGCTTCCTCGGCCTGCGGATCGGCCGCACCGAGCTGATCGTCGTGGTCGTCGGCTTCGTGACCCTGCTCTCCGTCGGGCTGATGCTGCGCGTGACGTCGCTCGGCCGCCAGATGCGCGCGCTCGCCGACGACATGGCGCTCGCCGAGGTGACGGGGATCGACACCGATCGCGTGATCGTCGCGACGTGGATCTTCGCCGCCGGGCTCGCCGGCCTCGCCGGCGTGCTGTACACGGCGGCGATCGGCACGATGACGCCGAACCTCGGCTTCTTCCTGCTGCTGAGCCTGTTCGCGGCGGTGATCCTCGGCGGCATCGGCAACGCCTACGGTGCGCTCGCCGGCGGGCTGCTGCTGGGGCTCGCGCAGGAGTGGTCGACGCTCGTGATCGACGCGCGCTGGAAGGTCGCGGTCGGCTTCGCGATCCTGATCCTGGTGCTGATCGTGCGGCCGCAGGGGCTGTTCGGGCGCGGGGAGCGGACCGCATGACCGTCTTCGCGATCAGCTTCGACGCGCTGACCGCGGCAGACTTCTGGATCGGCGTCGGCGTGCTCGCCGGCACCTACGCGATCTTCACGCTCGGGCTGCAGCTGAACGTCGGCTACACCGGGATCGTCAACTTCGGCCAGGCCGGCTTCATGGCGATCGGCGCGTACACGATGGGGATCCTGGTCGTCAGAGCGGAGTGGTCGCTGTGGGCGGCGCTGCCGGTCGCGACGCTGACCGCGATGGCGGCCGGCGTGCTGCTCGGGCTGCCGTCGCTGCGATTGCGCGCTGACTACTTCGCGATCGTGACGATCGCCTTCGCCGAGATCGTCCGCTACGTCGCGCAGAACGCGCGCGGGCTGACCGGCGGCAACCAGGGCCTGCTCGGCTTCGACGACCAGTGGCTCGACCTCTCGGACACGATCCTCGGCTGGCTGCCGCAGGCGTGGCAGGACCAGTTCCTGCTGCCGCTGCTGCTGGTCGTGTGGGTGACGGTCGCGCTCCTGACGGTGCTGCTGATCCTGCTCCAGCGCAGCCCGTGGGGGCGCGTGCTGCGAGCGATCCGCGAGGACGAGGACGCGGCGCGCGCGCTCGGCAAGAACGTGCTCGCGTACAAGCTGCAGTCGATCGCGCTGGCGGCCGCGCTCGGCGCGATCGCCGGCTACTTCCTCGCGCTCAACCTGTCGTTCCTGAGCCCGGAGTCGTTCGAGCCGCAGTTCACCTTCATCGGCTTCACGATCCTGATCCTCGGCGGCCTCGCCAGCTACGTCGGCGTCGCGCTCGGCTCGCTGATCATCTGGACGCTGCTGGAGGTGACGCGCTTCATCGAGCTGCCGCTGGCGGCGGAGAAGGTCGCGGCGCTGCGGTTCGTGATCGTCGGCGTCGCGCTGATCGTGCTCGTCGCCTTCCGCCCGCAGGGGATCCTCGGCAAGAAGCAGGAGATGGTGCTGCGTGAGTGAGCCAGGGCCCCCGTCCGCGACGCTGTCGCCGCCGCTGCTGCGGGTCGAGCACGTCGTCAAGCGCTTCGGCGGCGTGCGCGCCGTCGACGACGCCAGCTTCGCCGTCGAGCGTGGCTCGATCACCGCGCTGATCGGGCCGAACGGCGCCGGCAAGACGACGCTCTTCAACGTCGTCACCGGCTTCCAGCATGGCGACGGCGGCACGGTCGTCTACGACGGACGCGCGATCCTCGGGCGGCCGCCGTGGGCGATCGCGCGCTGCGGCCTGGTGCGCACCTTCCAGATCACGAAGGCGCTCGCGGCGATGCCCGTGATCGACAACATGACGCTCGCGGCGCCGCACCAGCCGGGCGAGCACATCGCGACGCTGCTGGTGCGCCCGCGCGCCACGCGCCGGCGTGAGCACGAGATCGAGGCGCGCGCCGGGGAGCTGCTGGAGACGTTCGGGCTGGCGGCCAAACGCGACGACTACGCCGGCACGCTGTCGGGCGGCCAGCGCAAGCTGCTGGAGCTGGCGCGCGTGCTGATGGCCGAGCCGCGGATGGTGCTGCTCGACGAGCCGATGGCGGGCGTCAACCCGACGCTCGGCGGGAAGCTGCTGGAGCACGTGCACGCGCTGCGCGAGCGCGACGGCACGACCTTCCTGCTGATCGAGCACGACATGGAGGTCGTGATGGGTCACTCCGATCGCGTCGTCTGCATGGCGCAGGGCGCGGTGATCGCGGAGGGCGCGCCGGAGGCCGTCCGCAACGACCCGCGCGTGATCGACGCCTACCTCGGCGGCGGCTCGGCATGAGCGACGAGGTGCTGCTGCGGACCGAGGGCCTGGTCGCCGGCTACGTGCCGGAGGTCGACATCCTCGGCGGCGTCGACCTCGAGCTGCGCGCCGGCGAGGTCGTGACGATCGTCGGCCCCAACGGCGCCGGCAAGTCGACGCTGCTGAAGGCCGTCTTCGGGCTGCTGAAGCCGCGCGCCGGGCGGATCGTGCTGCGCGGGCGCGACATCGCCGGCGGTCGCACGCACGACATATCGCGCTCCGGCGTCAGCTACGTGCCGCAGCTGTCCAACGTCTTCCCGAGCCTGACGGTGGAGGAGAACCTCGACCTCGGCACGCTCGCGCGCCGCGGATCGGACGCGAGCGCGCGCGCCGCCGCGATGTACGAGATGTTCCCGCGCCTCGCCGAGCGCAGACGGCAGCCGGCCGGCACGATGTCCGGCGGCGAGCGGCAGATGGTCGCGATGGCGCGCGCGCTGATGCCGGCGCCCGAGATCCTGCTGCTCGACGAGCCCTCCGCCGGCCTCTCGCCGCAGTTCGTCGACGTGATCTTCGAGAAGGTCGCCGAGATCAACGGCCACGGCGTGACGGTGCTGATGGTCGAGCAGAACGCGCGGCGGGCGCTGGCGATGTCGGCCCGCGGCTACGTGCTCGACCTCGGCCGCAACCGCTTCGAGGGACCGGGCAGAGAGCTGCTGGAGGATCCGAGAGTGGCGCAGCTGTATCTGGGCGGGCGGGGCGGCGGCTGACTAGGCGCCGGGCGGGGCGCCGAACGCCTCGGCCGCGATCGCGCGCAGGGCCGGGGCGACTTCGCGCGCCTGGCGATCGCTGAGGCGTTCCTTGGGCGCCGCGAGGCTGATCGCGGCGGCCGGCTGCGCGCGGCCGAGGAAGACCGGGACGGCGAGACAGCGGACGCCCGGCTCGCTCTCCTCGAACTCGCTCGCCCAGCCGCGCTGGCGCACCTGCGCGAGCGCCTTCGCCAGCTCGTCGGGGTCGACGATCGTGTTCGCCGTGCGCGCGGGCAGCGGGCCGTTGGCCTGCGCCCACACGGCGACGGCGGCGTCGTCGGGCAGCGTCCAGGCGAGCAGCGCCTTGCCGAGCGCGGTCGCGTGCGCGGGGTTGCGGCCGCCGATCACGCTCGTCATCTTCAGCGGCTTGAGCGACTCGACCTTGTCGAGGTAGACGACGTCGGGGCCGTCGAGGACTCCCATGTGGACCGTCTCGCCGAAGTCGTCGCGGGCGCGCACCAGCAGCGGGTGGACGAGCCCGCGCACGTCGAGCCGCTCGTGGAAGCCGAACGCGACCGCCAGCAGCTGCGGCCCGAGCGTGTACGGGCCGCCGGCGCGCGGCTGAGCGGCGAAGCCGCGCGCCTTCAGCGCGGCGAGCGTGCGGTGCAGCGTCGTCTTCGGGATCGCGGTCGCGGCCGCCAGCTCCTCGAGCGTGTAGCCGCTCCCGCTCGTGCCGAGCTGCTCGATCACGCGCAGCGCGCGGTCGACGCTCTCGTGCCCGTCTCTCACCGGCGGCATGGCCGCGGATCCTACGGGCCGCGGCGTGTCGCCGCGTGATCAGCGATGAGGAGCTTTGGTGGGAGACGCACGCGCGGTCGTGTGAGCGTTCTCACAGTGAGAGTGATCTCACGTTAGGCCCGGGGTGGGGCCGGGCAAGCCGACGGCTTCGACAGACAAGAGCCGAGCACTGACCCCCGGCGGACCGCTCGGCTCGCCACGCCAGCCGATCGCGCGGCTGGCGGCAGGCGGCGCACCGCGCCGCAGGACAGATCCCCCGACGCACCATCCCGCAAGGAGGTCCCGTTGCGGCTCGACATCGTCATCCCCGCGCACAACGAGGAACGCCGGATCGGACGCACGCTGCAGTCGTACCGCCGCGTGCTGACCGATCGTGACGTGCGCTTTCTCGTCGCGCTCGACCAGTGCACCGATCGCACCGCCGCGATCGTGCGCCACCATGCCCGCCGCGACCCGCGTGTCCGCGCCTTCTCCTATCCGAAGCTCGGCAAGGGCGGCGTGATCATCGAGACCTTCGGACGCAGCGACGCCGACCTCGTCGGCTTCGTCGACGCCGACTGCGCGACCCCGCCGCGGGAGCTGCTGCGCTTGGCGCGCGTCGCCAGCCGCGCCGGCGGCGCGATCGCCAGCCGCCGCCATCCCGCCTCCGTGCTGCCGGTGCGGCGGCCGCTGCGGCGGCGCGTCGCCAGCGCCGGCTTCGCCGGCGGCGTGCGGGCGCTGATGCGGCTGCCGTATGCCGACACGCAGTGCGGCGCGAAGGTCCTGCGCGGCGACGTGGCGCGCGCCGCGCTGCCGCGTCTGACCGCCCGCGGGCTGCTGTTCGACGTCGACCTGCTGCTGGCCGTGCGCGACCTCGGCTGCGAGGTCGTCGAGGTGCCGACGATATGGGTCGACCGCGACGGCTCGCGCATCGACGCCGTCGCCGACAGCCGCCGCATGGGCGGCGCGCTGTTGGCGCTGTGGCTGCGACGGCGGATGGGGCGACGGCGGATGGGGCGGCGGGCCGCGCCCGCGTCCCACGCGGTCGCCGCCGGGGCCGCAGAGGTCGCCGCCGAGGTTCTGGAAGCTCCTGCCGCTCGGGAGGCTGCTCATGCCCCCGGCTGACGTCGCGCTGATCACGCCCTACCCGGCGCCCGGCGACGAGCACGGCGGACGCAGCGGCGTCGCCGCCTACGGCGCCGCGCTCGCCCACGCGCTCGCCGGCCACGGCGCCGAGGTGACCGTGCTCGCACCCGAGGAGGACGACGCCCCGCTGCTCGCCGCCGACGGGCCGGTGCGCGTCGAGCGGCCGTTTCGCCGCGGCCCCGGCGCGCTGCTGCGCGCGGCCCACGCCGCGCGCGCCAGCGGCGCCGCCGTCACGCACGTGCAGCACGAGCTGTTCCTCTACGGCGGGCCCAGCTCGGTGCCGGCGCTCGCGCCTGCCCTGCGCGCGCTGAGAGACGCGGTCGTGACGATGCATCACGTCGTCGACCCCGCGACGGTCGACGACGACTTCGTGCGCCTGCACCGCGTGCACGCGCCGCGGCGCGTGGCGCAGGCCGGACTGGCCGGCGTGCAGCGCACGATCCGCCGGCGCGCCGGCGCCGTGATCGTGCACGAGCCGGCCTTCGCGCGGATCGTGCCGGAGGCCGAGGTCGTGCCGCATGGCCTGCCCGCGCGCCCCGCGCCGGATGCGGGCGAGCGCGCCGCCGCGCGTGCCGCGCTCGGCCTCGACGACCGCCTGACCGTGCTCTGCTTCGGCTTCCTCGCGCCGTACAAGGGGCTGGAGCTGGCGCTCGACGCCGCCGCGCTGACCGGACCCGACGTGCGGCTCGTCGTCGCCGGCGGTCCGCACCCGCGGCTGGTCGAGGACGGCGACCCCTACGCGCACGAGCTGCGCGAGCGCCACGGCGCGCACGCCGACTTCGTCGGGCGGGTGCCGGAGGCGGAGGTCTCGACCTGGTTCACCGCCGCCGACGTGGCGCTGTTCCCGTACCCGCGTCCGTTCGCGGCGAGCGGACCGCTCGCGCTTGCGCTCGCCCACCGCACGCCGGTGCTGCTCTCGCCGCAGTTGGCGTCGTGCACGGCGGCGCCGCTGGCGCTGACCGCGCCGGCGAGCGCGCGAGAGCTGGCGGCGCTGCTGGATGGGCTGGCGGCGGCGCCGGGTGAGCTGGAGCGGCTGCGTGAGGCGGCCGGCGCAGTGGCGCGCGACCGCGCCTGGCCGGCCGTCGCCGGCCGACATCTCGAACTGTACGAGGAGGTGCAGCGTGGAAAGCGTTCTGCTCGCCGGCGCCTTCGGGCAGCGTAATCCGGGCGACGACGCCCTGCTCGACGCCTTCGTGCGCGAGCTGCCCGGCTGGCGCTGCGTCGCGACCAGCTGCGAGCCGGCGCGCACGCGCGCCCGCCACGGCGTCGGCGCGGTGCAGTCGCGCGACCCGCTCGCGGTCGTGCGCACGCTGCTGCGCTGCGACGCGCTCGTGATCGCGGGCGGGACCGTCTTCAAGACGCTGCCCGCCTCGACCGGTCGCCCGCCGCGCGCGCTGCTGCGCAACGCGCTCGCGTTGACGCTGCTGGCACGCATGCGCGGCCGCCCGGTCGCGCTGCTCGGCGTCGGCGCCGGGCGGCTCGACGACCCCGGCGCCCAGCGGCTCGCGCGCACGCTCGTGCGCAGCGCCGACCTGCTCGTCGTGCGCGACGAGGAGTCGGCCGAGACGCTCGCCGCGATCGGCGCGCCCGCGCCGTTCCGCGTCGGCGCCGACGCGGCCTGGGGCCTGCTCGATCCGCTGCCCGGGCCGCGCGACGCGCGGCGTGACAGCGGCGACGCGATTCGTGGCGACGCGATCGTCGTCGCGCTCGGTCGCCATGGCGGCGGCAGCGACCTCGTCGCGCGGCTGGCCGATGCGCTGGCAGCGGTCGCCGGCGGCTCACCTGTCGCAGATCGCGGCGCGGTTGGCGCAGATCGGCGCGCGGTTGATGCGGATCGCGGCGTGCTTGTGCGGATCCAGCCGTGGCAGGTCGGCGACGACGCGGCCGGGCAGGACGACGAGCTGCACGCGCACGTGCTCGCGACCGCGCTGCGTCGGCGCGGCTGCCGCGCCGAGGTCGTGCCGCCGCCGGCGAGCCTGCCGGACGCGCGCGACCTCGTCGTCGGCGCGCGGCTGGTCGTCGCGACGCGCTTCCACGCGACCGTCGTCGCCGCCGCCGCCGGCGTGCCGTTCCTCGCACTCGCGCACGAGCAGAAGCTCGCCGGCCTGGCGCGGCGACTCGGTCAGCCGGCCGTCCGCGCCGACGCGCCCGCGCCCGAGCTGGCGCGTGCGCTGGCCGATGCGCTCGCGCAGCC
>NZ_JAWSTH010000021.1:0-71224 GCF_033542075.1 Conexibacter stalactiti | reverse complement strand
ACGATCCGACTTCGGCGCCTGCTGCAGGTGCTGCGCGCCGAGGGCAGCGCGGTGTCCGGGCCGGCGGCGTCGAGCGCGAGCACGGCTGGGACGTCACGCTCGTCGAGCGCGGGGCGCCGCTGGAGCGCGCCGCCGGCCGTGCGCCGGCCGAGCTGGCCGCCGGCCGCATCGTCGAGGAGCTGCTGTCCGGCCCCGGCGACGGCAGCGCCGCGGTCGTCGGCGTGCGACGGCGCCCGGACGGTCTCGCGGTCGTGCTCCACGGGCGCGGCCGCCGGCCTGCCCAGCTGCGCGATCCCGCGCTGCTCGCCTCCGCGCGGGAACGCGCGCGACTGCACGGCGGCGCGCTGCGCACGCGCCGCGGGATGCGCGGCTGGCGGATCGAGGTCGCGCTGCCGGTCAGCGACGCGACGACCGCCGTCCCCGCCGCTGCTGTCGCCGACGCCGCGCCGGACGCGTGGACGGCGCGCGCCGTCGACGTTCTGATCGCCGCGCTCGCGCTCGCCACGCTCGCGATCGAGCAGTTGGACCGCGGCGGCGACGCGAGCGGCTGGATCAGCGGGGTCGCGCTGATCGTGCTGCCGCTGCTGCTGCTGCGCCGTCGCGCCCCGTTCGCCGCCGCCTGCGTGCTGGTGCTCGGCGGCTTCTGCCTGCGCAACGAGGTCGGCTGGATGCCGCGGGCCGGCGTGACCCTGGTCGCGGTGATCGTCTTCGCGCCGTACGCCGCCGCCGCGCACGCCGCCACCGTCCGCCGCGCGATCGCCGGCGGCGTCGTCGTCGGCGTCGTCGCGCTCGTCACCGTCGGGCTGCTGATCCCGAGCACAGTGCTGACCGACCTGCCGATCGTCGCCTGCGTCGTCGCGCTCAGCTGGCTCGCCGGCTGGTACGTGCGCGGCAGCTCACTGCTGGCGCTCGGCCTGCGGCTCGACGAGCGGCGGCTGGCGGATGCGGCGCCCGAACGGCTGCGGGCGTCGCTGGAGGCCGAACGGGCGCGCGTCGCGCGCGACCTGCACGACGTCGTCGCCCACGGCGTCTCGCTGATCGGCCTGCTGGCGGCCGGCGCCCGCGCGACGCTGCCGCGCGATCCGCAGCGCGCCCGCCGCGCGCTCGACGACCTCGACGACGCCGTCGCCGGCACCCACGTCGAGCTGGGCCGGCTGCTGGAGGCGCTGCGCGCCGGCGACGAGGCGACCGTCGGCGCGGCCTCGCTCGACGACCTCGACGCGCTCGCCAGCGACGCGCGCCGTGCCGGCCAGCCGATCGCGCTCGCGCTCGACAGGGCGGCGCTCGCGGCCGCGCCCGCCGGCGTGCTCGCCTCCGCCTGCCGGATCGTGCAGGAGGCGCTCACGAACGCGCGCAAGCACGCGGACGGCGCGCCGGTCGAGGTCCGTCTCAGCGTCGAGCACGGCGACCTGCTCGTCGACGTCCGCAACGCGGCGCCGCCGACGCCGTGCGGCAGCGGCGCCGGCTCGCGCCACGGGATCGCGGGGATGCGCGAGCGCGCGCGGCTGCTCGACGGCGAGCTGGAGGCGGCGCCGACCGGCGACGGCGGCTTCCGCGTCCATGCGCGGCTGCCGTGTGACGGCAGCGCCCCCGCGCTCGCGGTGGCCTGAGCGCGCGGAGCGGCGACCGCGCGGCATCGCGGCGCGCGGCGTGGCAGGCTGCCCGGTCCGATGCTGCTGATGCTCCCGCCCTCCGAGGGCAAGGCGACGCCCTCCGCGCGCCGCGCGCCCCTCGATCTCTCCGCGCTCTCCTTCGCCGCGACGCTGACCCCGCTGCGCGAGCGCCTGATCGCCGCCGTCGACCCCGCGATCGCGCAGGCGCCGGCGGCGCCGGCCGCCGAGGTCTACACCGGCGTCCTCTACGCCAGACTCGACCACGCGTCGCTGCCCGCCGGCGCCAAGCGCCGCGCGAACAGAAGCGTGCTGATCGCCAGCGGGCTGTGGGGCCTGCTCGCGCCCGCCGACCGCGTCCCCGGCTACAAGCTGCCGATCGACGCGTCCGTCGACGGCTTCGGCACGCTCGCGGCGGCGTGGCGGCCGCTGATCGCCGCGGCGCTCGCCGAACGCGACCACAGCCGCGAGCTGATCGTCGACTGCCGCTCGGGCGGCTACAGCGCCGTCTGGCGGCCGAGCGCCGCGGCGCGCGTCGAGGTGCGCGCCTTCAAGCTGAAGCCTGACGGCGGCCGCCAGGTGATCTCGCACATGGCGAAGGCGACGCGCGGCCAGGTCGCGCGCGAGCTGCTGCTGGCGCCGCGGGCCCCGCGCCGGCCAGCCGACGTGCTGGCGCTGGTGCGGGCTGCCGGGCTCGACGCCGAGTTGGGAGCGCCGGAGGGACGCGGCAGCGGCGCCGCGTGGACGCTCGACCTGCTGGAGCGGTGAGCGGCGCTCAGCGGCGTTGCTGACGCCGGAGCACGTGGCCGTCGCGCGGACGCGACGGCCGCCGCTCAGCCCTTCGGCGTGACGTTGTGCTGGCGCAGGTAGTCGAGGTAGAACGGGCGCAGCAGGTCGCCGACCTCGCCCTTGCCCGACTCGGTCACGTCGTCGATGTGGGCGACGAGCGACTGCAGGTCAGCCTCCGCCTCGTCGTCCTCCCCGGCGGCCGCCTCGGCCGCGGGCAGCACCTTCATCAGCCGCCAGAAGAAGCCGACGTCGAGGTGATGACGGGCATGCCTGACGGCGAGATCGTGGAGCTGCTCGGAGGAGAGCTGCTCGAGCGGGTCGGGAGCGCTCATCGGTAGTCGTCGGGGTTCTTCGACGGACCGGGCAGCGCGGCCCAGATGGCGCTCGGCGACGGGCGCGAGCCGGGCTCGAGGTCGCTCCAGAGCGCGGAGACGGCGACGAGCACGAACGAGACCGCCCACAACATCGCGAGCGTCTCCGTCTGCTCCGAGGACCAGACGATCCCCAGCACGACGAACGCGACGAACGCGGCGACGCGAGTGATCAGCGAAATCATGGGCGGATGGTACCGGCGCGGCGGCGTCTACGACAGCGCGACCGAGCGGTCGACGACGATCTCGTACGTCTGCTCGCCGCTGTCGCCGCCGTTGCCGACCGGCGCCAGGAACAACTCGACCGCTCCCAGCGACTGATGGCTGAGCGCGTGCACGCCCTGCGCCAGGCCGGGCCGGCCGCGCAGCGTCAGCGCGAAGGCGTCCTCGCTGCCGGCGAGCGCACGGCGCCCGGCGGCGCCGGCGACGTCCTCGACGGCGACCAGCCGCAACGTCAGCGGGCCGCCGCCGGGCGCGGCGGCGGTGAAGCCGCGCGCGTCAGCGGGCAGCGCGCTCCAGCTGCCGCGGCGCAGCGGCTCGAAGCCACCGCTGCTGGCGGCCGCGGCGGCGGTGGCGCTCGCTCTGCCCGGCGCGGCCGCCGCGGCGCCGACGAGCGCGAGCGTCGCCGCCCCGCCGGCCTTGAGGAAGCTGCGCCGGTCCAAGCCGGAGTGGTCGATCATGGCCGGGCAGCTTACTCCGGAAAGCGGAGCCCGGATCGTCGTCTTGGCGGCTCGGCGCTCTTCGCGACGCTGCCGTCGGCTACGGTGATGCGATGCCCGCGCTGTGGACGATCGGCTACGAACGGCTGCTGCCCGACGCGCTCGTCGCCGAGCTGCAGGCGGCCGGCGTCGAGCGCGTGATCGACGTCCGCTACCGGCCGCAGTCGCGCCGGCCGGGGATGTCGAAGACGAAGCTCGGCGAGCGGCTCGCCGCGGTCGGGATCTCCTACGAGCACCGGCGCGCGCTCGGCACGCCGCCGGAGATCCGCCCGCTCTACCGCACCGGCGCCGTCGCGCGTGCCGCCGAGCAGTTCCGCGCCCACGTCGAGGCGACCGCCGCCGGCGACCTCGACGCGCTCGCCGCCGAGTTGGCCGGCCCCTCCCCCGCGACCGCGCTGCTGTGCCTCGAGGCCGAACCGAGCGGCTGCCACCGCCGCGTCGTCGCCGAGCAGTTGCAGCAGCGGCTGCCGTCGCTGCGCGTCGTCGACCTCTGAGCGGCGCGGGTTCGGCGCCAGCCGATTCCACGCTCAGCGCGCGGGGAACTGCTCCAGCACCCAGCCCGGGCCGAGCAGCGGCCGCAGGTACGAGCGGCCGTGGACCGGCAGGTACTCGCCGGTGCGCGGGTCGACCGGCAGGTCGCGCTCGACCGGGTACCACTCGTTGTGCTGGCGGATCAGCGCGTTGAGGTCGTGGAAGTCGCAGGCGTGGGCGCGCTCGCGCCAGCGCCGCGCGAACTCGTCAGGGTCGGCGCCGCAGGCGTGGCGCAGCTCGCGGTGGGCGGCGGCCAGTTCCCTGCGCACGCGCGCGACGCCGGCGTCGATCTCGCCGATCCGCTCCATCCAGCGCGGCGGGTTGCCGCCCTGCAGGTACGCCTCGACCGTGCGCTGCGCCTGACGCGAGGTCGACGACAGCGGACGGCCGTGCGCCGTCGCGTCGGTGCGCCGGCGCAGCACCCGCTCGGCGGGCGTCAGGCGGGCGTCGTCGTGGTCGCTGTCGCGCTCGCTGTGGGACACGGTGCTCTCCCACTGTAGGAGACGCGCGCCTGCTGCCGTGATCGAAGGTGCGTGTTCACCGTCACACAGGTTTCGTGCGGACGCTCACAGTGACACCGGTGCGTCGTCCGTACCTTGATGAGTGCACTGAGACACCAATCACCTGGGGGAACCACACCATGGCCGCACTCATCTCCGCCGTACGCAACATCTTCGATTCCAGCACCCGCCCGGAGCCGGTCCACTTCCACGCCGGCAACAGTGGTCACACCGTCGTCTGCCACGACGACAGCTGCTCCTCGCCGCGCCTGGACCTGCGCGACGCGCGCGAGCTGACCGGCGCCACCGGCGACCTGCGCTAGGCAGGTCGTCCCCGGCCCGCGCTACGCGGGTCCGCGCCGTCTGGCGTATGACGTCGAGGAGAACGGTATCCAGCGGCCGACGCGCCGCCGCGCGACCGTCACGACGACGTCACTCACCTCCAGCTCGACGAACAGCGATCTGACCGGCACCTCCAGCCAGCCGCCGTCGCCGAACTCGATCCGCAGCGCCGCGATCGCCTCGTAGTGGGCGATCCCCAGCAGTCCCACCCACTGGCGGTCGGACAGCTCGTCGCGGCTGCGCGGTCTGCCCGCGCCGTGCACGATCAGCCGGCACGCCAGCATCGGCAGCTCGTACTCGTCGAAGAACCACGTCCGCCGCACATGCCGCGGCTGCAGCCCGCCCGCGCCGAACGGCTCCTGCGCGAACGGCACGATCAGCGCGCGCGTGACCGGATCCCAGCTGATCCCTCTCAGCTCGGCGTCGCCGTCGTGCAGCCACGTCGAGAGATCGCCGAGCGCCTCGCCGTCGGTGGCGAGCAGGTGCTCCAGCAGTCTCGGGGTCGTCTCGGCGCTCACAGCTCCGATGCTACGCACGCGGCGGCCCCGCCGCGAGGGGCTGACCACCTCGTTGACAGACCGGAATTCTGACTATAGGTTGAACAAGCGCCCCACGGAAGCCGGCACACACCCAGCATCGAGGAGGGGACCAGCGAAAACGCCGACAGCGTGCGCGCACACCCGTCACCGCACATCGGAGACCTCCGATGCCCACCAACCGGATCCAAAGCCTGCTCGTCGCCATCGTCGCAGCAGTCGCATTCGGGACCGCCGTCAACTCAGCCACCGCGACCAGACTCTCAATCTCAGCCACAAACTTCACAGCAAGCGGCACGCTTTCACTGTCAGCTTCAGGACTCACATACACGTGCACGATCACTCTGGGCATGCTAACACCCAGATCTATAATTAAAACTGCAGGCACCCCGATAGCGACAATCCTACTAACCGGCGTCGTAACTCCCTCGGGATGCACAGCCGCGATCAGAAGCTACGTCGTCCTAAACGGCGTCATCCTTAGTCATACGTCGTTTGCCAGCTCACTACCCAACATAAGCAGCATAACGACCGACGTTCGCTCCAGCGGGCCAGGATTTCTAATCTCGTACTCCATTGGCGCTCAGTGCCTATACAACAGACTCGGGGTACGAATGGTCTTCAGCCGGAATCCCGCTACTCAGGCGATCACAAGCATTACTGTATCCACCCCTGGGACGCTTTCAGTGACCGGCGTGGCATGCCCAGCCGCCGCTAGCCTCTCCGGCATCCTGGCCATCCAACCGCCACACCCTAGAGTAACCCTAATATAGGTCAATAACTAGCTTAACCAGAGCCGGGTAGCGACCGCGCTGCGGCGCGTTCTGCGCATAAGCCCAGAACGCGCCGTAGCTCAAATGACCGACTCCCCTAGCGACGGGGCAGCGTCGTCTGGCCGTACGGGGTCAGCGTGACCGGCCCGATCAGGCCGTAGTTCTGCCGTCTGGAGCCGCCGAAGATGGTCGGATCGGTGACACGCAGACGATTGTTGAGCGTCGTCGCGACCTCGACCTCGATCGTGTTCTTACCGGGCTGCAGGCGATCGCCGAGGTCGACGACCGTGTTGGTCTGCGACAGCGGCGGCAGCAGTCTGCCGTTGACGCGCACGCGGAAGGTGTCGAACACCTCGCCGAGGTCGAGCTTGGCGCCGACGTCGCGCTTCCACTCTCTCCCGAGCGTGATCGTCGTCTTGTAGCGGCCGATGCCGGAGACGTCCTCCAGCCCCGCGATCGCCGGCCACGCGGCGAGCGCGCTGAGCGGCACCGCGCGGCGCGGTCTGATCGTCTCGTACGGCTGCGCGCCCGGCTGCCAGTCCTCGACCTCGAGCGTCCACCCCGTCAGCGCCAGCGGCGCCGGCACCTGCGCGATCGTCGCTCTGACCGTGCGGCCGTTGGAGAGCGTCGTCGCGTACGTGCCCGCCTGCGCGTCGCGCACGACGAGGCGACCGTCGTCGTAGCGGACCTCGTCGGCCTCGGTCGCCGTCGCGTGCACGTCCTGGCCGAGCAGCTCCTGCCACCAGCGCACGCGCGCGAGCGCGACGATCGTCGTCTCGCCCGGCTTCAGCGTCACGCGCAGGCGGACGCGGCCGTCGGCGAGCCGCTCGTACTGCGCGGCCGGCACGATCTCGCCGGTCCACGCGTCGAGCACGTACGGCGCGATCTCGCGGCGGCTGGTCGGCCGCAGCGTGACGAGATGGTCCATCGTTCTCGACGCGTCGCCGTTGGCGAGGTAGTAGAAGTCGACGTCGCCGTCGACGCGGTGCGCGTTCTGCAGCGACGATCTGCCCTCGAACTCGACGTCGCGCTGGATCCCCAGTCTCGCGAGGCCCTCGCCGATGAACGGGCGGTCGGCGACTCTGACGACGTTCGGCAGTGACAGCAGCTCGTCGACGAGCGCCTTCAGCTGCGCCAGCTCGCCGGCCTTCGGCAGGCCGGGCGTTCTCGGGTTCGACCAGTCGCCCGACATGACGATCGGCAGGCCGGCCTTCGCGAACGCCAGCAGGCGCTCGGCGCTGTCGAGCTGGAGCGTCGTCTCGCGACCCGCGAAGGCGTCGCCCTCGAAGATCAGCGCCTTGAAGTTGGGGCCGTCAGGCGCGAGGCGGCCGTTGCGCACCTGCGCGCTGGGGAAGTGCAGCAGCCGCGGGCTGATCGTCGTGTGCGTCCAGCCGATCGGGACGCCGTCGGAGGTCAGCCACGGCGCGCCGAAGCCGGAGCCGGCGTAGCCCTTCTGGCGGAAGTTGGCGACGTCGACCTGGTTGCGGCCGAGCTGCAGGACGTGCTGCGTGCGGCTGAGGTAGCCGGAGATGTCGGGCACATGGCCCCACGTCGGCTGGCGCGGACCCCACGCCTCGCCGTAGCCGGGCGTGCCGTTGTAGGGGCTGAACGCGGCGAAGCCGGGCCATCTGACGCCGGGCACGTCGCGGTAGGAGAAGCCGTGGAAGACGGCCTGGTTGACGCCGGCGGCGTACTGCGGCGTCAGTCTCTTCAGCGTCACGTCCCAGGCGGTGCTGTAGGCGCCGCCCGCGAGGCCGCCGGCCTCGTTGGAGAGGACGGTTCTGCCGCCCATGTCGCGGCCGCCCGCGAGCGAGCGGAAGTCGTCGAGGTTCTTGAAGCCGAGCGACTCGCCCTCGGGGATGTCGAGCATCGCGGCGACCGTGATCGCGTCGGTCTCCAGCCCGTACGGCTGGTTGCGCAGGCCGAGGCCGAGCGTCCGTGCCCACTGCTGCAGCGGCACGAGGTGGTTGTCGATGTACAGCTGCGACAGCACGTCGTTGTAGTCCGTGCGGATGCGGCCGTGGGTCGCGTCGTCGAAGTCGAAGACGTACTTCTCGTCCTGCTCGATCACGGCGGCGAGCACCGGCAGCAGCTCGTAGCTCTTCTGCTGGGCGAACGCCTGCGGGATCTCGGGCGTCCACAGCGTGGCGTCCGTCTCCATCTCCAGCGAGTCCTCGAACAGCATCCCGCCGGCCTCTCTCAGCAGCCGCTTGACCGCGGGGGTCAGCATCGTCTGCTTCCAGTAGTCGATCACGGCCTGCGTGCCGGCGCGGCTGAAGTGGTCGATCACGAACGAGTCGGGCGTCGTGTGCGGGCCGCCCTCGGGCTCCTGGCCGGAGCCCCGCTCCCAGTAGGAGACGAGCACCCAGGTTGCGGGCGCCGGTTCGGCGGGCGCGGTGAAGGCGACCGTGGGCGTGGCGGTGTCGTGGCCTCTGACCGTCGCCGTGAGGTCGGTCAGCGTCGCGCGCTCGATCCCGACCGGCCGTCTCGTGGTCACTCTGCCGGCGACGACGCGGGCCGCCTCGACGCGCAGCAGCGTCTTCTGCGTGACCGAGCCGTGGGGCGCCACGACCGGCGCGGGGACCGGGCCGTCGTAGGCGGCGCCGGCGGCCAGCTCGACGAGGCCGTGGGCGACCTCCTTGACGGCGCCGAGGCTGTCCGGCGTGATCGTCGGCGTGGCGGCCGGCCAGCTCGGGCCAATGCCGATGTCGACGGTCATGTCGCGCTTCTTCGCGCGCTTGAGCGCGGCCTCGACGGCGTTGACCCAGGCGGGCGTGCCCCAGCCGGTGTTGTCGGGGTCCAGCGGCGTCTTGACGCTGTGGTGGACGTCCTCGATCTCGACGCCGCCGAAGCCGGCGTCGGCGATCTGGTCGATCTCGCGCTCGATCTCGCGCACGTCGACGTGGCCGTGCGGCCACCACCAGCGGAACTTCGGCTGGACGGAGCGGGCGGGGTCGGCGAAGCGGCCGGCGCGCGGGCTCCAGGCGACGTGGGCGCCGTGGCCGTGGCCGTAGTGGCCATGACCGCCGATGCCGTGGGCGAGCGCGTCGCTGCTTGATGCGGCGAGCGCGCCGGCGCCGGTGGCGGCACCGAGCTGCAGCAGGCGGCGGCGGGAGAGCCCGGTCGTCCGCGCGTCGTGCTCGTCGTGGCCGTGCGAGCGGCGCTCGTCGCCGGCTCGATCGCCTCGTTCACCCATTCGTCTCTCTCCTCACGTCAACTGGCGTCGCGGGGTTCCCGTCCCCACGGGTTGGCGCGACTGTATGAGCGTTTGTGGTCGAAGTCAACCGATTGACGGAGGTGATCAACCACGTACGCCCATTGTGTGGGCCGTCGAGAGGTTTTCGTGGCGCGCCGACGCGGTTTGGAGCGCGCCGACCGGGATGAGCGCGGGTCCGTGCACCTCCGAGGTACACAGACCCGCGGTGACCGGGTGAGGCGACTCAGGGAGCCGCGGACGCGGGCGCGGGCGCGGCGGCGACGGGCAGCGTGGCGCCGGCGACGGGCAGCGTGGCGCCGGCGCCCATCAGCGCGCCGCCGAGCGAGCCGAGCAGCACGCCCTGCAGCTCGGCGGGCGTCAGCGGCAGCTCGCCCTCGATCCAGGCGAGGCAGGCGCCGTCGATCGACCACAGCCAGCCCTGCACCGCGGCGCGGGCGGCCGGGCGGTCGCCTCCCCCCTCCGGGCCGAGGCCGTCGAGCACGCGCTGCACCGTCTGCTCGCGCACGCCGTCGACGAGCTCGCGCACCTCCGCGACAGCGAGACTGCGCAGCAGCTTCGCGTACGCCGCGCGGTGGGCGTCGATCCACTCGAGGAATGCCAGCAGGCTGGCGCCGATCTGCTCGACCGCGGGCTTTGACGGGTCGGGCTCGGTCGCCGCGCTCAACTCCTCCGCCGCCCGCTCGAGCGCGGCCGCGAAGAGCGCCCGCTTTCCCGGGAAATAGTGATAGAGCAGCGGCTTCGAGATGCCGGCCTCGCGGGCGATCCGCGACATCGACAGCTCCTCGTAGCCGAACTCGCCGAACAGCTCGGTCGCCCGTTCGACGAGCAGCCGGCGGCGCTCGTCGCTTTCCAGCCGCCGATAGGCGCGAGGTGGCATGCGTCCGATCTTACCAGCCTGTCGACCTTCGGTCGACAGCTTCCTGACCGCCGGTTGACAGATTGCTGACCGTCGGTCGAGAAGCTGTTGACCTGCGGTCGACAGTGCTGCTAGGTTGCCGCGCCATGAGCTTGCTGACCGCTGGTCAACGAAAGGGGAGAAGCACCATGGACGCAAAGGGCACGGGGACGCAGAACGCGCCGGAGGGCGTGGACGACGCGCCGCGAACTGCGCAAGCTGCGCCGCACACTGCGCAAACAGAGCCGTCGACGAACGAGGCGCTGCGGCGGGCGCAGGAGCGCGCGATGGAGGCGCGCCGGCGGGCTGCGGAGCGGGAGTTGGAGGCCGAGCGAACTCGTGGGCCGAGCGACACGGCGCGCGGCGAGGAGACGACGAGCGACGCCGCGTGCGGCGGCGCGAGCGCTGGCGACGGCGATGCGGCCGGCGCCGGCGCGCAGGACGGGCCGCGCGGGCGAACGCGGGCGGCGACCAACGCCGCTCGCAGCGCGGCGCGCGCCGTCGACGGGGCCGTCACCGGCGGGCCGGCGGCGCCGCAGCACAAGCCGTTCGACGCGGCCGCCTTCGAAGCGCTCGTCGGCGGTCGTCTGATCGCCTGGATCGGTGGCGCCGCGCTCGTGCTCGGACTCGCGCTGCTGGCCGGGATCGCCGTCTCCAACGGCTGGTTCGGCGCCTGGGAGCGGACCGGCGCCGCCGCCGCGATCTCGGCCGCGCTCGCGCTCGCGGGCCTGCGGATCAAGCACCACATCACCTCCAACGCGCTGCTCGCCGCCGCGATCGGCGGCGGCTTCGTCACCGCCGGCATGGCCGGCCCCGTCCACCAGCTGATCCCCGGCGTGCTCGCGGCGCTGATCGCGCTCGCCGTCGGCGCCGCCGGAACAGCCATCGCCGTCCAGCGCGACTCGCAGGGGATCGCCGCGCTCGGCCTGCTCGGCGGGCTCGCAGCCCCCCTCCTCTTCGGCGCGGTGCCGACCGGCGGCACCGCCGTGCTCGTGCTCGCCGCCTCCGCGTCGGCCGCCGGCGTCCTCGTCTGGCAGCGCTGGAGCTGGCTGCGCGCCGGCCTGCTGCTGCTCGCGCTCCCGCAGATCGCCTTCTGGGCGCTGACGGAGGCGACCGATCCGCTCGGCGTGCTCGCCGTGCTCGCCGGCTTCGCGGTCGTCTCCTCGCTCGCCGCGATCGGCTGGGAGCTGCGCGCCAAGGGCGCCAAGCCGAGCCCCGTCTCAGCGCTGATCCTGCTCGTCGTCGCTGCCGCGCTCGCCGTCGTCGGCTGGTTCGCCTGCGCCGAGCACGGCCAGGAGACGCTCGGTCATTGCTGGCTGCTCGCGCTCGCCGTCGCCCACGTCGTCGCCGGCCTCGCGCTGCGCCGCACCGCCGTCAACCGCGAGGTCACGCTGCTGCTGATCGGCGTCGGCGTCGTGCTCGGCGACATCGCCGCCGCCTCGATGCTCGACGGACTCGTGCTCGGCCTCGTCTGGACCGGCAGCGCCGCCGGCGCCGCCTACCTCGTGCGCTGTTTCCTCGACGAGGACGAGCAGTTGCTCGCGCTCACCGGCATGGCCGGCCACCTCGTGCTCGCGCTCGCGCACGCCTTCGTCGCCGTCTCGCCCGAGGCGCTCGGCGCCGGCACCGCGCCGCTCGGCGCGTTCGAGCTGGCGCTCGCCGGCACGACCGCCTCGCTGATCGCCCGCTCGCTCTCTCGCACCGCCCTGCCCAACGCCGTCGCGCTGAGCTGCGACGCGATCGGGATCGCCTCGCTCGTCTTCCTGACCGGCGTGCTGCTCGACGGCGGCCCGCTCGTCGCCGCGCTCGCCGCCGAGGCCGTCGCGCTGCAGCTCGTCGGCCGCCGCGACGCGCGCGACGCCGGCGTCGCGAAGCCGGCGTCGTTCATCGTGCTCGGCTTCGCGAGCGTGCTGGCGATCGTGCTCGTGACGCCGCCGACGCTGCTCGCC
Organism: Conexibacter stalactiti; assembly: GCF_033542075.1. Lineage (NCBI taxonomy): Bacteria > Bacillati > Actinomycetota > Thermoleophilia > Solirubrobacterales > Conexibacteraceae > Conexibacter > Conexibacter stalactiti. The sequence goes on along the minus strand of NZ_JAWSTH010000021.1, from coordinate 58,992 downwards.
GACGGCTTCCCGCGGCCGGCCGACGCCGCGCTCGCGCTCGGCGCGCTCGCCGCCGCGGCGGTCAAGCTCGCCCGCGGCGCCGACCGCCAGCTCGCGCTCGGCCTCCACGCCGGCGCCGCGCTCAGCGCGCTGACGCTCGCCTCCGGGCTGGTCGTCGGCGCCGTCAGCGGCGGCGAGCAGGGGCAGTTGGCGCTGACGGTGCTGTGGGCGCTCGCGGGCGTCGGCGGCCTCGCCGCCGGGATCGCGCTGCGCAGAGCTGAGGTGCGGCTGACCGCGCTCGTGCTGCTGCTCGTGACGACCGGCAAGGTCTTCGTCGTCGACCTCGCGACGCTGACCTCGATCCACCGCGTCGGCGCGCTCGTCGGGCTCGGCCTGCTGCTGTTGCTCGGCGCGCTCGTGTGGCAGTACCAGGCCCGTCGCGGCGCCCCGCGCGAAGGCACCCCGCTCAGCTGAGCGGTCCGCGCAACCGCATGTGCGGTGCGCGGGCGTGCTGGCCGGACGGACCGGTCAGCACGTCCTCGCGCCACGTCCCGTCGGGCTCCAGCCCCCAGCGCCGGTAGAACGCCAGCGCGCGGGCGTTGCCCTCCAGCATCCACAGCGTCAGCGTCTCCCAGCGGGCGGAGCCCTCGGCGAGCAGCTCGCGGACCGCGTGCAGCAACGCGTCGGCGACGCCGCCGCCCCATCGCTCCGGGTCGACGTAGAGCGCCGCCAGCTCGACCGTGCGCGGGCCGGCGTCGCTGTCGCGGCTCGGCGCCGCGAGCGAGCAGAAGCCGCTCACCCGCTCCTGCTCGACGGCGACCAGCGTCGTGATCCACTCGCCGGTCGCGCCGCTGAGCCGCTCGTGCCACTGGCGCTCGCGCAGCGCCGTCGAGAGCGTGTCGAGCACGCTGTCGGGCAGCAGGCCGCGGTAGCCCGCCTGCCAGGCGCGCACGTGGACGGTCGCGATCGCGGTGGCGTCCTCGGACTGCGCGACGCGCACGCACAGCTGACCGCTCATGGGCGCGTCGCGCGGCGCGAGACGTACAGGAACGTGGCGGACATCGGCCCGGCAGCGTACCGGCGGTGAGGTGACGCCCCGCCGGGCCTGGCCGGATGTCAGCGCGCGGCTCAGGCGAGCAGCTTGCCCGGGTTCATGATCCCGGCCGGATCGAGCTGCGCCTTGACCGCGCGCAGCAGCGCGACGCCCTCCTCGCCCACCTCGGCGGCCAGCCACGGCGCATGATCCGCGCCGACCGCATGGTGGTGGGTGATCGTCGCGCCGGCCGCGGCCATCGCGTCGGTCGCGGCGTGCTTCGCCCGCTGCCACTGGCCGACCGGGTCGGCCGGGTCGCGTCTCGCGATCACGGAGAAGTAGAGCGAGGCGCCGGCCGCGTAGAGGTGCGAGACGTGGCAGGCGACGACCGGCCGCATCTGCTCGCCGAGCGCGTCGCGCAGCGCCTCGCCGACCGCCGCGTGGACCCGCTCCAGGTCGCGCCACGACGCCGCCGTCTCCAACGTCTCGACCGCGACGCCGAGGTCGATCAGCTCATCGCGCATCCGCGGCGCGCGGAAGCGGCCCGATCTCCACGACGCCGCCGCCGGCTCGCCGAGCGGGTGCGCCCCAGCCGCCTGCAGCAGCGCGGCGGTCGCCAGCGCGCGGCCGTTCACGTCGGCCTCGCCGCCCTCCCAGCCGACCAGCAGCAGGCAGCCCTCTCCCCCCTGCTCGCCGCCGGTCGCGAAGCCCATCGCCGTCTCGGTCTCGTCCGAGAGGCGCGCGAGGTCCGGACGCGGGCCGTCCTGCGCCAGCCGCCGCAGCAGCGCCGCCCCTGCGGCGAAGCTCTCCACGCGCCAGCCCTCGTGACGACGCGCCTGCGGCAGCGGCCGCACGCGCACGGTCACCTCGGTGATCACGCCGAAGGCGCCCTCGGATCCCAGCAGCAGTTGCTTGAGGTCTGGACCGGCGGCCGTGCCGGGCGCGCGGCCGAGCACCAGCGTGCCGGCCGGCGTGACCGCGCGCAGCCGCTCCACCAGCGCGTCGAAGCGGCCCCAGCCGGTCGACAGCTGGCCGGCCGAGCGGGTCGCGGCATAGCCGCCGATCGTCGCGCGCTCGAAGCTCTGCGGCACGTGGCCGAGCGTGAAGCCGTGCGCGGCCAGCAGCGCATCGGCGGCCGGGCCGGTGAGGCCGGCCTGCAGCGTCGCGGTGCGCGAGACCTCGTCCAGCTCGACGAGCCGGTCCAGGCGCGCGAGGTCGAGCGCGACGACGGCGCGCAGCTCGCCCTTCGCCGGCGTGACGCCGCCGACGACGCTCGTCCCGCCGCCGAAGGGGACGACCGCGACGGCGTGCTCGGCGGCGACGGCGAGCAGGGCGGCGATCTGCCCCTCGTCAGCCGGCTCCAGCACCGCGTCGGGCAGCGCGCGCGCCGCGGGCAGACGGTGGCGCAGCAGGTCGAGGTACGACATCCCGTTCGCGTGCGCGGCGCGGGTGCTGGCGTCGGTCCGCACGTGCTCGGGCCCGAGCGCCGCCGCGAAGGCGGCGTGCGCGGCGGAGCAGAGCGCGCTGGCGGGTGGAGGAGCGTCAATCTGGGCTTGCTGAGCGAGCCCAGAGTGACGGTCTTCAGAGCGCGGGTGCGTGGCGGTCGCGGTCGGCTCGAAGATCTGCGTGACGAGCGCGCGCATCTGCTCGCTCACCAACGGCGTCGCGGGCGCTGCCGCCCACGCGGACGCCGGATCGGCTGGAAGGGCGAAGTCGTCGGCCATACGGCCGATGTTACACTCGCGAGCGATCTGTCACGCAGGTTCGGCGGGCGGCGCGAGGCGGGCGAGCGCAGGCGCGCCGGGCGCCGGACGCCGGGCGCGCCTCGCCCCGTTACGCCGCCGCCGGCACGCCCAGCACGTCGGCGAGCTGGCGGCGGGAGCGGATCCCGAGCTTTCCGTACGAGCGGCCGAGGTGCATCTCGACCGTCTTCTGCGTCACCCACAGCGACTCCGCGATCTCGCGGTTGGTCAGGCCTTCCGCGGCCATCTCCGCAACTCGCCGCTCGGCCGGCGTCAGCGCCTCGACACCTGACAGCAGCTCGCGCCGCGGCCGCGCTCCGCTCGCCTCCAGCTCGGCGCGGGCATCTCTGGCCAGGCGCGTCGACTCGGTCCGCGCCGCCAGGTCGAGCGCGCGCGCCAGCACCTCGCGCGCATCCCTGCGGCCGCCGCGCACGCGCAGTCTCGCGCCGAGGTCGTGCAGCGCCCAGCCCAGTTCCAGCTTGTACGGCGTCCGTTCGAGCACCGTGACCGCCTCGCGCAGCAGGTCGATCGCCTCGTCGCCGTCCTCGAGCGCGTTTGCTCTGATCAGCAGCGCGCTGCCGAGCGCGCCGTCGAGGCCGGCGGCGGTCGCGACGCGCACGTCGTGCTCCATCAGCTCGAGCGCCTCGTCGCGCTCGCCGCGCGCGATCAGCACCTCGGCCAGCCGCAGCCGTTGCAGCGCGGTGTGCGGCGACTGCCAGCCGCGCGCGTCGCACAACGCGACCGTCCGCCGCAGGTCGGCCTCCGCCTCGTCGAAGCGGCGCAGCAGGTAGCGGACGTAGCCGCGGATCGTCAGCGCGAACGGCTCGATGAACGTGTCTCTGGCCGGCCCGAAGTCGACGTCGATCAGCTCGGCGGCGCGATCGAGCTGCTCGATCTGGACGAGGTTCTCGGCGGCGATCGCGGCGATCGCCGTGATCGTCAACGGCACGCCGAGCGCCGTGATCGTCTCCAGCGCCAGCTCCGAGTGGGCGGCGCCCGCCGCGACCGAGCCGAAGTCGCGATGCCAGTAGCCCCACGACTGCCCGATGAACGGGTCGGGACCGGAGAAGCCGTGGCGACGGACCCAGCGCTCGCCCTCGCGCAGCACCTCCGCGCAGCGCTCCGGCCCCTCGGCGAAGCGGATCGCGTGGGTCAGCAGGTTCCACGTCGAGCTGGTCGGGCCGACCTGGTCGACCAGCACCCCGCCGGCCAGCGCCTGATCGGCCAGCTCAAGCACCTGTGCGCGCGGTCTCCCGGCGCAGGCGTCGTCGAGCGCGAGGTGCGCCAGCATCACCGGCGAGGCGTCCGCATCGGCGCGGCCGCCCGCGAAGGCCGCGTCGCGCCGTTCCGCGAAGGCGTCGACGAAGATCAGCGCCTCGATCATGAACGCCTCCAGGCGCAGCTTCAGCGCCGGGTCCTCGGCCTCCTCCATCCCACGCGCGACCTCGTCGAGCGCCGACGCCGGGTCGGTGTGCACGAGGACCGTGCCGAGGCCGGCGCGAGCCCGCGCGAGCTGATCGCCGGAGAGACCGAGCGCGACCGCCTCGCGCAGCCGTTCGGCGCCCTCGGCCCGATGCGCTCTCGCCATCAGCTCGCCCAGCTCCAGCAGCACCTGCGCCCGCTGCTCGCGCGGCGGCGGCTCGTCGAGCGCGCGCGCGAGCAGGTCGACGGCCGTCTCCGGCGCGCCCTCGGCGGTCGCGGCGCCGGCAGCGGCGCGCAGGTCGGCGACCGCCTGCGGGTCGCCGGTCGGCTCAGCGGCGAGCCAGTGCAGCGCGGTCTCCGCCGGGCGCGTGCCGCGCTCGCGCAGCCGCGTCGCCGCGAGCCGGTGCATGCGCATCAGGTCGATCGGCGCGGTCGCCTCCAGCACCGCCGCCTTCACGAGCGGATGAACGAAACCCCAGCTGTCGCCGCTCAGGACACCGACGGCGGCGAGCCGGTCGAGCGTCGCGCGCGCCCGCCCCGGATCGATCTCGGCGAGCGCCGCGACATCCTCCAGCAGGCCGCGCTCACCGACGACCGCCGCCGCCTGCACGACCGCGATCGCCTCCGGACCGAGCGTCCGCAGCCGTCGCTGGACGGCCGGCGCGACGCCGGCCGCGCCCAGCTCCGCGACGCGCGCGCTGTCGGCGGCGCTGCCGGCGAGGCCGAGCTCCTCGGCCTCGCGCGCGAGCACCGTCAACAGCAGCGGGTTGCCGCCGGTCGCCGTCATCGCGGCATCGCGGAAGTCGGGGTCGGGCTGACCGCCGAGCGCGCCGTGCAGCAGGTCCGCGACGTCGTCGGGTGTGAACGGCCGCGGCCGCAGCGTGCTCGCGTGCGGCCCCGCGGCGAGCTGGCGCAGCAGCTCCTCCGGCGAGCCGGGCTCGTTCGTGCGCTGCGCCGCGACGACCGCGACGGCGACCCCGTCGAGCCGCCGGCCGAGGTATTCGAGGAAGCGCAGCGAGGAGACGTCGGCCCACTGCACGTCGTCGACGAGCAGCACGACCGGCTGCGTCTCCGCGAGGTTGACGACAAGCCAGTAGAGCCCGTGCAGGACCGCGTAGCCGGCCTCGTCGGCGCGCTCGCCGCCGCGCGGCGCCAGCACCAGCTCGGCGTGCGCCGCGGCGCCGGCCAGCAGCTGCTCGCGCCGTTCTCCGTCGGCGCCGGCGAGCAGCGCGTCGAACAGCTGCAGCACGACGCCGAAGCCGAAGCCGCGGTCGAGCTCGCTGGCGCGCGCGTGCAGCACGCGCGCTCCCTGCTCCAGCCCGGCGGCGCGCGCGTGCTCCAGCAGCGCGGACTTGCCGATCCCCGCCGGCCCCTCGATCAGCGTCAGCGAGCCGCTGCCGGCGCCGGCTCCCGCCAGCGCCGCGTCCAGTGCTCCGATCTCAGCGTCTCGCGCGACCAGCGTCCGTGCCATGCGGGCGAGCTTAACCAGACCACCGGGGGAGTGGGGATCTGCCACAGGTCAGCGCCGGCCGCCTGCTCCTCTCGCCGCCGCTCTGACGGTCCGCGTCGCGCGCGCGGCCGCGGTGTCGGCGTCGCCGCCGTAGCTGACCGTGATGCGGCCGGCGGCTCTGCTGCTCGCGAGCGCCCGCGGCAGTCTGATCGTCGCGCTGAAGCGGCCTTTCACGATCCGCGCCGTGACGCTCTGCGTGATCGTGCTGCGCCCGAACTTCTGCGACCAGACGAGTCTGACGCGACCGGAGGCACCGCGGGCGAGGGTGCCGGCGACGCGCACGGTCGAGCCGCTGCGCGCGGCGCGCGTCAGCTTCAGCCGCGCGGCCGATCTGCCGCCGCCGGGCTTGCCGGAGCCGGAGCCGGTGCCGTTCTGCCCTCTGCCGGAGCCGGTGCCTCTGCCGGAGCCGGTGCCTCTGCCGGAGCCGGTGCCTCTGCCAGAGCCGGTGCCTCTGCCAGAGCCGGTGCCTCTGCCAGAGCCGGTGCCTCTGCCAGAGCCGGTGCCTCTGCCAGAGCCGGTGCCTCTGCCAGAGCCGGTGCCTCTGCCAGAGCCGGTGCCTCTGCCCGTGCCAATGCCAGGGCCGGGTGCGGGCCCGGCACCGGGGGCGGGACCGGGCCCTGGCCCCGGACCAGGACCGGGGCCGGGGCCGGGATCGACCGGTTCCGTGACCGTGATCGTTCTCGTCACCGAGGCGCTGTTGCCGCGGTTGTCGGTCGCCGTCACGGTGACGGTGTAGGTGCCGGCGCTCGCGTAGGTGTGCGTGGCGTCCGCACCGCTCGCTCCGGCGCCGTCGCCGAACGCCCACGCGTAGCTCGCGATCCCGGACGGGTCGCTCGCGGTCGCGGAGAGGGCGACAGTGGCGCCGCGCTCGGCCGTCGCCGGCACGGTCGCGTCGAGCCGCGGCGGCGCGCCGTCGAGCAGCGCCGCCTCCAGCACGCCGGTTCCGCTCGCCCCCGGGATGACGAGCGTCGCGATCGCGTCGCCGGAGGGCGAGGCGGCCAGCGTCATCAGGCGGTCGTCGACCCCCATCGGTGACAGCCCCGGGAGCGGCACCGGCAGCTCGGTGCCGGCCGGCTCGCCGTCGGCGCCGATCAGACGGCTGGCGAGCGAGATGGCGCCGGCGGCCGCCGGCACGCGCAGCCAGGTCGCGACGACCGTGCCGTCGCGGCCGCTCGCCAGCCGCGGGAGCGCGGCGCCCCAGCCCGCCTCCGCCGTCGAGAGCGTCTCCGTCTCGCCGAGCGCCCCGCCGGGAGCGAGCCGGCGCGCCTCGATCCACATTCTCGTCATGTCGGCGTTGGCAGCGGCCCAGGCGACCGTCGCCGTCCCGTCGGGCGCGAGCGCGGCGTCGAGCGACGGGAACGCCATCCTCGGCGTGGCGACCGTCACCGGCCCGTCGGCGACGGCGCCGGCCGACGGCAGCCGCGCCGTCTGCACGTCGAGCTCGCCGGGCTCCTCGCCCAGCTCCAGCCATGCGGCGATCGCCTGGTCGCCGCCGGCGACCAGGCGCGGCGCGGCGCCGAAGGCAGTGGTGCTCAGCACGACCGGCCCGGTGAGCGTGCCGGCGGCGTCCAGCCGCGCGACCACCAGCTCGCCGCCGCCGTCCTGCCGCCGCGCCCACTGCACCCGCGCGACGCCGTCGGCACCGATCGCGATCGCGGCCTGGGCGAGGTTGAAGATCTCGCCGAGCGGTCTGACCGCGCCGGGGGTGCCGTCGGCGGCGATCCGCATGAGGTGCAGCTGCGGATCCTCGTCGACGACCGGCGTCGCCCACGCCACGAGCACGGCGCCGTCGGGCGCGACCGCCGTCGCCGGCGTGGCCGCGATCGTGTCGCTGGGGATGGTGCCGACCGTGCGGACGGGACCGGCGGCGCCGGCCGCATCGAACGCGAGCAGCTTGATCTCGTCGTCGTCGAGCCAGGCCACGCCCGTGCCGCCGTCGGCGGTCGCGCCGATCGACTGCGCGGCGCCGGAGCCCAGTCTCTGCGCCGTGCCGGGCAGGCCGCCGGGGGCGATCTGCTGCGCCGTCAGCTGTCTGCCGGCCTCCTCCCAGACGACGGTCGTGCGGCCGCCGGCGTCGATCCCAGAGATCGGGAACGAGTTCGTCACGGCCTCCGAGACCGTCGGGCCGGGGAGCCACGCGGCAGCGTGGCCGGTCGCCGCGCCTGCCGCCAGCGCGACGAGCGTCAGCACGACCAGGACGGCGCTGCGGATGCGATCCATCGGGCTCCTCGGGGCTCTCGGCGCGGCGGACGCGCTCAGCGGCGCGGTCGGGACGTTCTGCGCTTGGCGACCTTCACAGAACGTGTCACGTTAGCGCTCGCGGTGTCGGTATCGCCTCGGTAGCTGACGGTCAGGCGGCCGGCGGCTCTGCTGCGGGCGAGGGCGCGCGGCAGCCTCAGCGTCGTCGCGAAGCGGCCTCTGACGATCCGCGCCCGCGCCGTGCGTCTGACCGTTCTGCGCCCGGCCTTCTGCTTCCACGTGATCGTCACGCGTCCGCTCGCGCGGCGGTCGAGCCTGCCGGCGACGGTCACGCGCGCTCCTCTGCGCACGGCCTTCGTCAGCTTCAGCCGCGCCGGCGCTCTCCTGGCAGTCGGGTGCGACGGGCCGGGACCGGGCGGGAGCGGATCGCCGCCCGGGCCGGGCGGGAGCGGGACCGGACCGGGACCAGGACCGGGACCAGGACCGGGACCAGGCCCCGGGCCGGGACCCGGCTCGGGCTCCGTCACCGTGATCGCCTTCGTCACCGACGCGCTGTTGCCGGAGCTGTCGGTCGCCGTCACCGTGACGGCGTAGCTCCCGGCGGCGGCGTACGCATGGGCGACGGTCGCGCCGCTCGCGCCGCTGCCGTCGCCGAACTGCCAGGCGTAGCTCACGATCCCCGAGGGGTCGGTCGCGGTCGCGCCGAAGGACGCTTCGGCACCGCGCACGACGGTCGCCGGCACCGTCGCGCCGAGCTGCGGCGGGGAGCCGTCGTAGCGGGCCGTCAGGAAGCCGTGCGGGTCGTCGAACAACGACGACGCCGCGACGATCCCGTCGCCATTGCGCCCGATGCTCACCTGCAGGAAGCGCGGGGCGAAGCCGTCGACCTGCGCCGAGAGCGGCACCGCCAGCTCCGCGCCCGCGGTCGTGCCGTCGGTCGCCAGTGTGCGGCTCAAGTAGCTGGTTCTCTCGCCGGCGTCGACCCGCAGCCAGATGGCGACGAGCGAACCGTCGCCGAGCGCCTGCAACCGCGGGTAGAGGTCGCGGGTGCCCGCGGGCGGCACCGCGAGCGTCCGCCGCGGCCCGAGCGAGCCGTCGGGCGCGAGCTGCCGCAGCGCGATCGGTGCCTCCGCGCCGCCGCGCGCGTCCCAGGCGATCGTCGCCGCGCCGCCGGGCGCGACGGCCGCCGTCACCTGCGACTGGTCGGTCGCGGTCAGCGCGGCGTCGACCGTGACCGGCTCGCCGGCGACCGCGTCGCTCGACGGGAGCCGCGCAGCGCGGAGGCTCTGCGTCGCCGCCTCCTCGTCGCCCTCGAACCAGCTCGCGACCGCGCCGCCCTCTCCGGCCGCCAGCTCGGCCCAGCCGATCAGCGGATCGTCGGAGAGGGTCTCGCTGCCGGCGAGCGCGCCGGCGGCGTCCAGCCGCGCCACCCGCAGCTCCTCCACCTGGCTGCCCGGCATCTGCTCGCGATCCCACAGCAGGTGCGTGACGCCGTCGGGGGTGGTCGCCACGCGCGCGCTGTCGTACAGCGCGTCGCCGAGCTCGACCAGCGGCCCGAGCGTCCCGTCCGCGGCGACCCGTCGCGCCTGCAACTGCAGCGCCTCCTCGTCAGGATCCTCGATCATCCACACGGCGACGGTCGCGCCGTCGGGGGCGACGGCGGCGATCGGATCGCTCTGCAGGCTGTCCGTCGCCATCGCGGCGACGACGCGGACCGGCCCGAGCGTACCGCCGGCGGCGATCGAGCGGACGACGACCTCGGCGTCGTCGGCCGTCGCGCCCTCCCGCCACCACGTCGCGACGGCGCCGCCGGCGGCGGTCGCGCCGACGGCGGCGCTGAGGCCGGGGCCGAGGTCGAGCGGTCCTCCGACGGCGCCGGCGGCGTCGATCCGCCGCGCGGTCACTCTCTCCGTTCCGGAGCCGTCCTCGGGCCAGACGGCGGTCGCGACGCCGACATCGTCGACCGTCACCGCGCCGTAGTTGACGATCGTCTGGCCGAGCGTCGGCTCCGGCAGCCAGGCGGCGGCGTGGACGGTCGCCGCGCTCGCCGCGAGCGCGGCGAGCGTCAGCACGAACAGGACGGCACGGCGACTGCGTGTCATTGCTCTCCTAGGGGATCCGGGGTCGGTCGAGCGGCGTCAGCGGCGCGGGCGCGCCGCTCTTCTCGCCGCCGCTCTCACGCTGCGCGTCGCGGTCGCGCGCGCGATGGAGGCGTCACCGCGGTACGTGACCGTCAGGCGACCGACGGTGCGGGCGCGGGCGAGCGCCCGCGGCAGTCTCAGGGTCGCGCTGAAGCGGCCTCTCGCGATCCGCGCCGTCGCCGTCCGTCTCACCGTTCTGCGCCCGACTCGCTGCGCCCACGTCACCGTGACGCGCCCGCTCGCGCGGCGGTCGAGCGTGCCGGCGACGGTGACGCGCGCACCGGCGCGCGATGCCTTCGTCAGCTTCAGCCGCGCCGGTGCTCTTCTCGCCGTCGGCTGGCCCGGACCCGGGCCAGGGCCGGGTGCCGGGCTGGGGCCAGGCCCCGGACCCGGTCCCGGCCCGGGGTCGGGGCCGGGCCCGGGGCCGACCGGCTCGGTGAGCGTGAAGCGCGACGTCAGCAGGCGCACCTCGCCACTCCCGGGCGTGCCCGCCGCCGCGGCCACGATCGCCTCGCCGGACGGTCCAGCCGCAAGCGCCATCGCGGGGGTCGGTCTCGCTCCCGCGGAGAGCGCCACCGGCAGCTCGCCGCCGACGGAGGCGCCATCGGCGCCGACGGTGCGGCTGACGAGCGAGGTGCTGCTGCCGGCGAGGTCGAGGCGAACCCAGACGACCATCGTCGCGCCGTCGCGGCCGCTTGCGGCCGCCGCACCGATGTCGAACAGCGACGACGGCGGGGACGAAACCTGGCGCACAGCGCCGAGCGCGCCGTGAGCCGCGAGCTGGCGCGTCATCATCACGACGCTGAGCGCCTCCACTCTCGCTTCTCCCCAGGCGAAGGTCGCCGTCCCGTCGGGAGCGAGCGCGACGACGACGCTCGGGAACGGCGCCACCAGCGACGGGACGATCGTCACCGTCGGATCGACGACGGCACCGCTCGACGGCAGCCGCGCCGCCCGCACCGACCGCAGGTCGGGATCGTCGGCCGACGGCTCGATCCAGCCGACGATCGCCCGTCCGCCGCCGACGGCCAACTGTGGCGTGCCCGCGATCTCGGCGTTCGTCAGCAGGGTGGTGTCCGCGCCGGCGGCGTCGATCCGCGCCACCAGGTACCCACCGCCGACGACGTCGGGCCGCCGCCACACGACGCGCGCGACGCCGTCAGCGCCGATCGCGAGCGGGACGGCGCTGAGGTCAGTCGCGAGGCCGAGGTCGACGATCGGCGCCGGCGTCCCGTCGGCGGCGATCCATCGCGCGCGCAGCGCCACCTGGTCGCCGAGCGCTCTCTCCGTCCACGCGACGACGACGACGCCGTTCGGCGCGATCGCCCCGAACGGTGCTGAGAGGATCGGCCCGGTCTCGGTGGTGGCCGAGCGCACCGCGCCAGTGCTGCCAGCCGCGTCGAGCGCCGCGACCTTCACGTCGAACGACGTCGCGTCGTCCGCCGGGACGGCCCAGCTGACGAGCGAGCCGCCGTCGGCGGTCGCGACGGCGTCGAGCGCGATGCCGCTGCCGAGGCTCCGCGGCACGCCCGTCCCATCCCGCGCGATCCGCCGCACGAGCACGTCGGCGCTGGGCGAGCCGGACTCGCCGTCGGCCCACAGGACGGTTGCGGCACCGTCGGCGCCCATCGCGACGTGCGGAAACTGCCCCAGTCGCTCGGAGAGCGTCGGCCCCGGCAGCCAGCCGTCGGCGTGCGCGGATGTCGCTCCCACCCCCCACGCGACCAGCAGTGTCAGCAGGGCGAGGACGGCACGGCGACTGCGTTGCATCAGGCTCCCACGGCTCGAACAGGCGACCGGGCAGCGCCATCCGGGCGTGCCCGCTCCATACCGTCGCGGACGGTGTGGAGCGGGGCAATGGACCCAGGTCTACGCGGGCCGGCGTGACCCGCGCGCGGCGCCGCTCAGCCGGAGCGGCGCGCGCGGTAGCGGCGGATCAGCGCGTTCGTCGAGCTGTCGTGCGCGAGGTGCGGATCGTCCGCGGACTCCAGCTCGGGGATGATCGCGTTCGCGAGCTTCTTGCCCAGCTCGACGCCCCACTGGTCGAACGAGTCGATCTGCCAGATCGTCCCCTGCACGAAGACCTTGTGCTCATACAGCGCGACGAGCGCGCCGAGCGTGTGCGGGGTCAGTCTGTCGGCGAGGATCGTGCTCGTCGGGCGGTTGCCCTTCGTGACGCGGTGCGGCACCTGCGCCGGGTCGCCGCCCTCTGCCTCGATCTCCTCCGGCGTGCGGCCGAAGGCGAGCGCCTCCGTCTGCGCGAACAGGTTCGCCATCAGCAGGTCGTGGTGGCGGCCCAGCTCGTTGAGCGTCTGGTTGAAGCCGATGAAGTCGCCCGGCACGACCTTCGTGCCCTGGTGCATCAGCTGGTAGAAGGCGTGCTGGCCGTTGGTGCCCGGCTCGCCCCAGACGATCGTGCCGGTGCCGTGCTCGACGGGACTGCCGTCGAGCCGCACGTGCTTGCCGTTGGACTCCATCTCGAGCTGCTGGAGGTAGGCGGTGAAGCGCTTCAGGTACTGGTCGTAGGGCAGCACGGCGACCGTCTCGTGGCCGAGCAGGTCGCTGTTCCAGATCCCCACCAGGCCCATCAGCACCGGCAGGTTCTCGGCCAGCGGCGCGCTGCGGAAGTGCTCGTCGAGCGCGTGGAAGCCGGCCAGCATCTCGCGGAACTGCTGCGGCCCGATCGCGATCATCAGCGACAGGCCGATCGCCGACGGATACGAGTAGCGGCCGCCGACCCAGTCCCAGAACTCGAACATGTTGTCGGTGTCGATCCCGAATCTCGACACCTCCGCCGCGTTCGTCGAGACCGCGACGAAGTGCTTGGCGACGGCGCTCTCGTCGCCGCCGAAGGCGGGGCTCGACAGCAGCCAGTCGCGCGCGGTGTGCGCGTTGGTGAGCGTCTCCAGCGTCGTGAACGTCTTCGACGCGACGATGAAGAGCGTCTCCTCCGGGTCGAGGTCGCGCGTCGCCTCGGCGAAGTCGTTGCCGTCGACGTTGGAGACGAAGCGCGAGACGATGTCGCGCTGCGCGTAGTGGGCGAGCGCGAGCGTCGCCATCGCGGGGCCGAGGTCGGAGCCGCCGATGCCGATGTTGACGACCGCTCTGATCGGCTTGCCGGTGTGCCCCTTCCAGTCGCCGGAGCGGACGCGCTCGGAGAACGCGCCCATCTTGTCGAGCACCGCGTGCACCTGCGGCACGACGTTCTCGCCGTCGACCTCGATCACCGCGTCGCGCGGCGCGCGCAGGGCGGTGTGCAGCACCGCGCGCCCCTCGCTGACGTTGATCTTCTCGCCCGCGAACATCGCGTCGCGGCGCTCCTCGACCCCCGCGGCCTCGGCGAGCGAGAGCAGCAGCGACAGCGTCTCGTCGGTGACGAGCTGCTTGGAGTAGTCGAGGTAGAGGCCCGCGCCCTCGGCCGCGAGCCGCTCGCCGCGGCCGGGGTCCTCGGCGAACAGGCGCCGCAGGTCGAGCTGTCCCTGCTCGTCGCGATGACGCTGAAGCTCGGCCCAGATCGGCGCGGTCGCCGCCGCGGTGTCGCTCACGCTGCTCGTGCTGCTCACGGTCGTCGGTCTCCTGTCGTCCGTCGGCGCGCCGCTAGGCGGTGAGCGCCTGGCTCTTGGTCGCGATCTGCTCCAGCAGGCTGTCCCACGACTTCTGGAAGGCGTCCGCGCCCTCCTGCTGCAGCCGCTCGGCGAGCGCGTCGACGCCGATCCCGGCCGCCTCGAAGGCTGCCAGCACCTGCTCGGAGTCGCCGCCGTCGCGCGCCAGCGGCTCCCCCACCTTGCCGTGGTCGGCGAAGGCGATGAGCGTCTTCTCCGGCATCGTGTTGACCGTCAGCGGCGAGGCGAACGCCTCGATGTAGAGCGTGTCCGACGCCTCCGGGTCCTTCGTCCCGGTCGACGCCCACAGCGCCCGCTGCGGCCGCGCGCCCTCGTTCAGCAGCCGCTGCACGCGCGCGGAGGCGACCAGCTCCAGGTAGGCGACGTACGCCTGCTGGACGACCGCGATGCCGAGGCGGTTCTTGTAGCCCTCCGGCGCGGAGTCCTTGACGGCGACGTCCCAGCGACTGATGAAGATCGACGCGACCGAGGCGACCTGCGGGTTGAGGCCGGCCTCGACGCGCCGCTCGATCCCTCTCAGGTAGGCGTCGGCGGCGGCGAGGTACTGCTTCGCGTCGAACAGCAGCGTGACGTTGACGGGGATGCCGGCGAAGATCGCCTCCTCGATCGCGGGCAGGCCCTCGGGCGTGCCGGGGATCTTGATGAAGAGGTTCGGACGGTCGCCGCGCGCGTGCAGCTCCTTCGCCTGCGCGAGCGTCGCCGCCGTGTCGCGCACCAGCTGCGGCGAGACCTCGAGCGAGACGAAGCCGTCGACCCCGTCGGTCTTGTCGTGGATCGGACGGAAGAGGTCGGCCGCGCGCGTGATGTCCTCCAGCGCCAGGTCGAAGAAGGCGCCCTCGCCGTCCTTGCCGGCCTCGACGGAGGCGCGGATCGAGCCGTCGTAGGCGTCGCCGGCGGCGACGGCGTGCTCGAAGATCGTCGGGTTGGAGGTCAGACCGGTCACGTCGCGGTCGGAGATGTGCGCGGCCAGCGTTCCGTCGCCGAGCATGTCGCGCGTGATGTTGTCGAGCCAGAGGCTCTGGCCAAGGTCGTGAAGGTCTCTCGTAGCGCTCATGAGGTGGGTCCTCTCGGGTCGTGCCAGCAGTCGTCGTCGGTCAAGAGGCGCTCGGCCTCCGCCGGGCCCCAGGTACCCGGCTCGTATCTGTGCAAGGGAGTCGTGTCATCCAGGATGGCACCGACGACCCGCCATGCGGCCTCGACGGTGTCCTCACGTGCGAACAACGTCGCGTCGCCGCGCATCGCGTCGCCGAGCAGACGCTCGTACGGGGGCATCTCGTCGGCGGCGTGGTGCTGGGCGACCAGCTGCACGTCCTCCCCGCTCATCCGCTCGCCCGGCACCTTCGCGCGCGCCTGCAGCGCGATCTCGACGTTCGGCGAGAGCGTGAAGCGGAAGGTGTTGCGGCGCCTGTCGTCCTCGGGGTCGAAGATCGTCTCGGGCGGGTGTCTGAGCGTCACCAGCACCTCGGTCGCCGTCACCGGCAGCCGCTTGCCGGCGCGGATGTAGAACGGCACGCCGGCCCAGCGCCAGTTGTCGACGTGGACGCGCACGGCCGCGAACGTCTCGACCGTCGAGTCGGGCGCGACGCCCGGCTCGTCGTGGTAGCCGTCGAACTGCCCGCGCACGACGTCGTCGGGCGTCAGCGGGCGGATCGAGTCCATCA
Source organism: Conexibacter stalactiti (assembly GCF_033542075.1). Lineage (NCBI taxonomy): Bacteria > Bacillati > Actinomycetota > Thermoleophilia > Solirubrobacterales > Conexibacteraceae > Conexibacter > Conexibacter stalactiti. Next base: position 43,682 of record NZ_JAWSTH010000021.1, on the reverse strand, counting down.
GCCGCGACTTCTCGCTGCGCAGGCCGTCGTGCGAGTTGGGGCTGGGAGCGTCGAGCGCGAGCAGCGCCAGCACCTGCAGCATGTGGTTCTGGACGACGTCGCGGATCGCGCCGGCCGACTCGTAGAACGAGCCGCGGCCGGCGACGCCGAAGCTCTCCGCCATCGTGATCTGCACGCTCTTGACGTGCTCGCGGTTCCAGATCGGCTCCAGGAACGAGTTCGCGAAGCGGAAGTAGAGGAGGTTCTCGACCGGCTCCTTGCCGAGGTAGTGGTCGATGCGGAAGGTGCTGCGCTCCGGGAAGACGCTCGCGAGCGTCGCGTTCAGCTCCAGCGCGCTCGCGAGGTCGCGCCCGAACGGCTTCTCGACGACGACGCGCGCGCCGTCCTCCGCGCAGCCCGATCTGCCGAGCGCCTCGACGACCGTGCCGAACAGGACCGGCGGGATCGCGAGGTAGTGCAGCGGGCGGCAGGCGTCGCCGAGCGTCTCGCGCAGCTGCGCGAAGGTCGCCGGGTCGGCGTAGTCGCCGTCGATGTAGCGCAGCCGCTCGACCAGCTTCGCGAAGGCGGCGTCGTCGACGCCGCCGTGCTCGCTGAGCGAGTCGTGCGCCCGTCTGCGCAGGTCCTCCAGCGTCCAGCCGGCCTTCGCCACGCCGACGATCGGCACGTCGAGGCGGCCGTGCCGGATCATCGACTGCAGCGCCGGGAAGATCTGCTTGTAGGCGAGGTCGCCGGTCGCGCCGAAGAAGACGAGCGCGTCGGCGGCCTCCGCTCCGCCGCTCACCGTCAGTCCTTCTTCTCGTCGTGGCCGCCGAACTGGCTGCGCATCGCCGACTGGACTCTGTTGGCGTACAGGTCGAGGCCGCGCGAGGCGAAGCGGCTGTAGAGCGCGCTCGTGAGGACCGGCGCCGGGACGCCTTCCTCGACCGCGGCGAGCGCCGTCCAGCGGCCCTCGCCGGAGTCCGAGACGCGGCCGGAGAACTCGGCCAGGTCGGGCGACTCGCTGAGCGCGATCGCGGTCAGGTCGAGCAGCCACGAGGCGATCACCGAGCCGCGGCGCCAGACCTCGGTGACGGCCGTCAGGTCGATGTCGTACTGGTACGCCTCGGGGTCGGTCAGCGGCGCCGTCTCGGCGTCGGCCGCGTGCTCGCGTCTGCCGACGTCGGCGTTCTTGATGATGTTCAGGCCCTCGGCGTAGGCGGCCATCATGCCGTACTCGATGCCGTTGTGGACCATCTTCACGAAGTGGCCGGCGCCGACGGGGCCGCAGTGCAGCCAGCCCTCCTCGCCCGCCTGCAGCTCGCCGGTCTTGCCGGGGGTGCGCGGCGCCGCCTCGACGCCTGGGGCGAGCGTCTTGAAGATCGGCGTCAGCCGCGCGATCGCGCGGTCGTCCCCGCCGATCATCAGCGAGTAGCCGCGCTCGAGCCCGAAGACGCCGCCGGAGGTGCCGACGTCGACGTAGTGCTGACCGTTCGCCGTCACGTCCTTGGCGCGGCGGATGTCGTCGCGGTAGTACGAGTTGCCGCCGTCGATCACGATGTCGTCAGCGTCGAGCAGCGGCAGCAGGTCGGCGAGCGTCGAGTCGACGACGGCCGCGGGCACCATCAGCCAGACCGCGCGCGGCTTCTCCAGCTTCGAGACGAACTCCTCGAGGCTCGCGGCGCCGGCCGCGCCCTCGCCCGCGAGCTGCTGGACCGCATCCTGGTTGCGGTCGTACGCGACCGCGGTGTGCCCGTCTCTGAGGAGGCGGCGCACCATGTTCGCGCCCATCCGGCCCAGTCCGATCATGCCGAGCTGCATTCGCTCGCACTCCTTTCCTGCCGGTCGCAGCCGGCCACGTCTTGCCGCAGTCTCGCCCCCACCCTACGCGGCAGGAGCCCGATGTTGCTATCGCACGGTGAATCGATCGCCCGACTGCACGGGTTCTTCGACATGAATGGGCAGTTCTCCACCCTTTCGGGGGGATTTGCGGCGACTTCGGTAGCGTGGCGCTGATGCGCTCGCCGATCGACGACTACCTCCACGGCCTGCTGGAGCGCTGCCGCGCGCAGGACGGCGGCGCCGTCGCCGACTACATCCCGGAGCTGGCGCGGGTCGATCCGGAGCTGACGGGGATCTGCCTGGCGACGATCGACGGCCACGTCTACGAGGCCGGCGACACGCACGTGCCGTTCACGATCCAGTCGATCTCGAAGCCGTTCGCGTACGCGATGGCGCTGGAGGACGCGGGCGTGGCGGCGGTCGAGGCGAGGATCGACGTCGAGCCCTCCGGCGACGCCTTCAACTCGATCAGCCTCGACCCGGCGAGCGGGCGGCCGCTCAACCCGATGATCAACGCGGGGGCGATCACGTCGACGTCGCTGGTGAGCGGCGGGGCCGGCGCGGGCGTCTCCGGTGAGGAGCGCCTCGGCCGGATCGTCGCGGGGCTGTCGCGCTTCGCCGGGCGTCCGCTGGCGGTCGACGAGGACGTGGCGGCGTCGGAGTCGGCGACCGGCCATCGCAACCGCGCGATCGGCTGGATGCTGCGCTCGCGCGGGATCCTCGACGGCGACCCCGACGCGACGCTGGAGGTCTACTTCCGCCAGTGCGCGGTCGGCGTCGACTGCCGCGACCTGAGCCTGATGGCGGCGACGCTCGCCAACGGCGGCGTGCACCCGCTGACGGGCGAGCGGGCGCTCGCGCGCGAGCACGTGCAGCAGGTGCTGAGCGTGATGACGACGTGCGGCATGTACGACGCCGCCGGCAACTGGATGGTGCGCGTCGGGCTGCCCGCCAAGAGCGGCGTCGGCGGCGGGATCCTCGCGCTGCTGCCCGGCCAGCTCGGCCTGGCGGTCTTCTCCCCGCGGCTCGACGCGTGGGGCAACAGCGTGCGCGGCGTGTTCGCCTGCGGCGAGCTGTCGCGCGACCTCGATCTCCACTTCCTGCGCGCCTCGCGCCCCGCCCACGTCGCGATCGCAGCGCGGCACCCGGTCGACCGCGAGCCGTCGCGGCGCCGCCGGCCGGCGGCGGAGCGCGAGCTGCTGGAGCGCGTCGGACGGCGCGGGATCGTCTTCGAGCTGCAGGGTGACGTGCTCGTCGCCAGCGCCGAGCGGATCATCCGCGCGGTCTCCTCCGAGCCGGTCGACGTCGCGGCGATCGACCTGCGCGACGCCGAGTACGTCGACCCGCCGTCGGTGCGCTTGCTGCACGCGACGGCAGCGCGCCTGCGCGAGCAGGGCCGCGAGCTGGCCTTCGTCGAGCGGGCGGGGCGGGATGCGCTGGGGGTGGCTGATGCTTCAGAGCCGCTCGTCTTCCCCGACCGCGACTCGGCGAGCGAGTGGATCGAGGATCGGCTGCTGGCGCGGCACGGCGGCGGCGGACTGGGCCGTGCCGCCTGCTCGCTCGACGAGCACCGCCTGATGCGCGAGCTCTCCGGCGAGCAGCTCGCTCAGCTGGCGGCGCTGCTGCAACCGCGGCCGTTCGCGGCCGGGGAGCTGATCGCCGGCGTCGGCGAGCAGGCCACCGAGGTCTTCCTGCTGATGCGCGGCGAGCTGAGCACGTCAGTGCCGCTGCCGGACGGCGGCCGGCGGCGCCTGTCGACCGTGACCCCCGGCTGGACGGTCGGCGAGATGGCCGTGCTCGGCGAGGGCGCCCGCACCGCCGACACCCGCGCCGACACCGACGGCGACCTGCTCCTGCTCGCCGCCGACGACTTCCACGCGCTCGCCGACGGCAACCCCGCGCTCCATGCCGCGCTCCTGCGCAACATGCTGACCGGCGCCTACGAGCTGGCCGCCCAGCTCACGCGCGAGCTGGGCCGGCCGAGCGGCGCGGGGGCGTAGGCGCGGGCCCACCACCGCGGGACTGGCGCGCAGCCGTTCCATTCCGTGGTGCGTTGGTCTACGCTCGCGCGGTGCGTTCGCTCCCGCCTCTCCTCACCCTGCCGGCGCTGGTCGTTCTGCTGGGCGCCGCGCCCGCTTCCGCCGCCGTGAACGTGGCCCTCTCCGGCGGCACCCTCGCGCTGACCGGCGACGCTGCCGACGACGTCGTCGCGATCCGGCCGGCGGGCGACCTGACCCGTGTGCAGGTCGACCTCGGCGCCGACGGCACGATCGAGCAGGACTTCCTGCGCTCGACGGTGCTGCGGATCGAGGCGCGCGGCGGCGACGGGCGCGACCGCATCGCGATCAGCCTCGGCGGTGCCGGCGGCGAGCCGGTCACGATCGACGGCGGCGCGGGGAACGACCTGCTGAGCGGCGGCACGGCCGCCGACGAGATCTCCGGCGGGCCGGGTGACGACGTGATCGAGCCCAAGCAGAACAGCGACCGTGTCGACGGCGGACCGGGCACTGACCTCTTCACCTGGAGACCTGGCGAGGGCAGCGACCTGCTCGACGGCGGCACCGGGCTCGACGAGCTCGACTTCGACGCCAACGACGCGAGCGAGCAGTTGACGCTGTCGAAGAACGGGTCGCGCGCGCTGCTGTTCCGCAACGTCGGCAACGTCACGCAGGATCTCGGCAGCATCGAGCGCGTCGTGCTGGAGAGTCGCGGCGGCGGTGACGTGCTCACCGTGAGCGGGGCCGGCATTGGCGACGCGCTCGTGCTGGTCGCCGACCTCGGCGCTGGTGTCGACACCGCGACCGGCGGCGACGGCGACGACACGATCGATGGCGGCGCCGACGCCGACACGATCGACGGCGGCGCGGGCGGTGACCTGCTGCTCGGCGGTGACGGCGACGACATACTGCACGGTGGCCCTGGTGACGACGGGCTCGACGGCGGTCTCGGCAACGACTGGCTCTCCGGTGGCGAAGGCATCGACGCCTGCCTGCCCGACTACGCGATGGACATCGGCACCTGCGAGACGAGCGCGCTGCCGGCGCCGCCCGCGCGTGCTCCGCGCGTGTGGCAGCCCGACCTCGCGCCGCCGGTGACGATCCCCGGCGAGACCGTGACGGTGCCCGTCCCCGGCCCGCCGGTGCCCGGGCCGCCGGTCGCGGAGCCGGGGCCGGAGAGAGTGATCGTGGCCGCCGCCGTCGCCCCCGGTCGCGTCACCCCAACCCGCGGCGGCCTGGCGGTCGTGCTGAGCAACCCCGCGAGAATCGCGCAGCGGGTCGAGCTGAGCGCGCGCGAGCGGTTCGGCGGCAGAGGCGCGCACCTCTACAGAACCGTGACGCGCACCGTCCCGGCGGGCGGCTCGGTCACCGTCTCGCTCGCGGCGCCGGCGGCGCTGAGACGAGCGCTCGCGAGCGCGCTCAGAAGAGCGAGAAGAATCACCCGCACGCCGCAGATCACCGTACGCAGCGGACCCGAGGCGAGAACGACGAGAGCGAGACTGACGCAGCGCCGCTGAGCGGCTGCCTCCGGCGCGACACGGCGCGCGGCGCAGCACGCCGCGGCGCCCCGGACTCACCCCAGCCGGTATCTCGTCTGCCCGTGCGGCTGCTTGGCGAAGGCGAGCACCTTCGCCGGCTCGATCCGGAAGACGGCGGCGAAGTGGCCGTCGGTCTCGAAGCCGCCGTCGCCGACGCCAAAGCGCCAGTCGTCGCCGTACTTCTCCAGGTACATGGCGGCGAGGCGCTGGAGCGTCGTCGTGTCCTCCACGCGCACCGCTCGCCCCTCCACGACGACGTCGAGGCCGGCGGCCCAGCTGTTCGCGCCGGTCGTCAGCGCGACCTGCGCCTGCCGCTCCAGGTTGCGCGCCTTCTGCTCCTCGAGCCCCGTGCAGAAGTGCGGCGCGCCGTCGGCGACGACGCCGATCAGCGGCGTCACGTGCGGGCGGCCGTCAGCGCGCACCGTCGAGAGCCAGTACAGCTCGGCCTGCTCGAGCGCGCGGGCGGTCTCGGCCCACGGCGTCGGGCCGGCCGCGGGGTCGCTGAAGCGGCCGTCGAACTCCGGGGTCGGGTCGAGCTGCTGCATCGCGGGTCCTCCTCGAATCGTGGTCTCGGAAGCTTGGACGGGGCGCGCGCACGAGAATCATCGGCGGCCGATGATTTCCCGAAGGCGCCGCCGTCGAAGCTGACATGAGCAAAGTCACCAGCCAGATATCGATGTCGCTCGACGGCTACGTCGCCGGGCCGGACCCGAGCCTCGAGGACCCGCTCGGCATCCGCGGCGAGGATCTGCACACCTGGATGTTCGAGGCCGCGAGAGAGGGGCGCGCCGAGGACCAGCGGCTGCGCGCGGAGATCAGCGCCGGCGTCGGCGCCTACGTGATGGGCCGCAAGATGTTCGACGGCGGCGAGGGCCCGCTGGACGAGTCGTGGCACGGCTGGTGGGGCGAGGACCCGCCCTACCACGTGCCCGTCTTCGTCCTCACGCACCACCCGCGCGAGTCGCTGCCGATGCAGGGCGGGACGACCTTCCACTTCGTCACCGAGGGCTTCGACGCGGCGCTCGCGCAGGCGCGCGCGGCGGCCGGCGACCGCGACGTCCACGTCTGCGGCGGCGCCTCGGCGGTCCAGCAGGCGCTGCGCGCCGGCCAGCTCGACGAGCTGTTCCTCCACACCACCCCGATCTTCCTCGGCGGCGGCACGCGGCTGTTCGAGGACGTCGCCGACCCGAGACTGGAAGTGATCGAGACGATCCACTCCCCCGCCACCACCCACGTCCGCTATCGCGTGGTGCGCTGAGAGATCGCTCGCGTGGCGCGACGGCGCGCGGTAGCCTGGCGGGCGTTCCTCACGACGTCACCAGGCCGCCGCCGCTGGCCCTCACCGTCGGCTGCACCTTCGGCATCGAGACGCCGCAGGCGGTCTCCGCCGTGCTGCAGGTCGCGCCGTTGCTCCAGACCGGCACCGAAGTGCGCGCCGAACGCTGGCAGACGGACGCCGACCACCACGGCTACGTCGACCTCTACGGCAACCGCTGCGAGCGCTTCACGATCCCCGCCGGCGCCTCGCGGATCGTCTACGAGGCCGACGTCGCGCTGGAGTCGCCGCAGGACCGGATCCTCCCCCGCACGCCGGAGACGCCGATCATGACGCTCCCGGACGAGCAGATCGCCTTCCTGATGCCGAGCCGCTTCTGCCTGCCCGACGAACTGGGCCACGAGGCATGGCAGCGGTTCGGTCATCTCGCACCCGGCTGGGAGCGGGTGCAGGCGATCGTCGACTTCGTCCATCACGACCTCGAGTGGGTCGCCGGTGCGTCGAACCCGTGGACGACCGCCGCCGACGCGCACCGCGCCGGGCAGGGCGTCTGTCGCGACTTCGCCCACCTCGCGATCACGTTCTGCCGCGCGCTCAACATCCCAGCGCGGTACGTCTTCGGCTACATCCCGGAGATCGACGTGCCACTGCCGGCCGAGCCGATGGACTTCGCCGCCTGGTTCGAGGTCTGGCTCGACGGCGCCTGGCACACCTTCGACGCGCGCAACAACCGCCGCCGCGTCGGGCGGGTCGTCGTCGGGCGTGGCCGTGACGCCGTCGACGTCGCGCTGATGACCTCGTTCGGCCCGGTCACGCTGATCGAGTTCGACGTGCGGGCCGCGTAGCGCCGCCCGCGGCGGCGACGAGCCCCGCGCGCCAGCCGGGCGCGCGGCCGCCAACCGGGGGTCGCACCGCGGCGGCGTCGAGCCCGCCGCGCACGAGCAGCCACGCGACGACCGAGTTGGAGTTCCACATGTCGCCGGCGCCCAGCTCGTCACGACCCCAGACATGGGTCGGGACCTGCGGCACGAGCGCGAGCAGGCGACGAGCGGCGTCCTCATCGCCGCTGATCCGGCGCGGGCTGCCGACCGCCTCGGCGAGATCCGGGATCTCGCCGCCGCGCCAGCGGCGGATCTCGTAGCGGAAGAGCCGCAGCCGACCGGCGCGGCGCGTGCCGACCGGTCCCTCGGCGACGACGCCGCGTCCGCCGGACCCGCCACCGGCGCCATCCCACGCCGGCGCCATCTCGATCACCCACCGCTGCCCGTCCGCGCGCAGCTCCAGCGCGGCGTGGTAGAGGTCGCGCGGCGGGCGCCGCTGCATCCGCGCGACGAGCGCCTCGTAGGCGCGGCCGTTGAAGCGCACGAACCGCCCGCCGGCGCCGAGCGGAAGCCACCAGAGGTCGACCATCGCCTCCACTCTCACGTGCCGCCACCGGGGGCGCAACCGTGCAGACCACGGAACGACGCGGGGAACCACGGACGCGCGCCAGCCGGGCGCCACGGCTCAAGCGCGCCGGCAGGCGGGTCGATTTTCCCGCTCATGACCGATCGTCCCACCTCCGGCGTCAGCCGCCGCGGCCTCCTCACCGGTTTGCTCGCGGGCGGCGCCGCCGCTGCCGCCGCGCCGCTCGTCGCGCCCGCCATCGCCGGCGCGGCCGATCCGCCGAGACCGACGCCCGCGACGCCGAACGCCTTCACCTTCTTCAGCGACCCCGACCTCAACTTCCAGGCGCTGTTCATGGTCGGGGCGTCCGGCTACGGGGCGGCCGAGGCCGGCGAGGTGCTGACCACGTTCGACCGCGTGCACGAGCGCGGCGACAGCTACGTCGCCTTCTACGAGGAGTTCCTGCGCGAGGGACGGCGGCTGCGCGAGCTGGGCGATCGCTGGCGCGCCCGCGGGCAGCGGGCCAGCGCCAAGAGCGCCTACCTGCGCTCGGCGATGTACCTCGACCAGCCGCTCTTCTACGCGCTCGCGACGAGCAGACCGACGCGCGCCCACGAGGGCGCGCTCTACCGCGAGATGGAGCGCTCGTGGGCGCTGGCGGCGTCGCAGGCGGGGCCCAGCTGGAAGCAGGTGAAGATCCCGTACGGCAGCACGACGCTGCCCGGCTGGCTGCTGACCGCCGACGGCGCCGGCCGCAGATCGCGCCGCCCGACGATCATCCTCAACAACGGCTCCGACGCGCAGAACATCGACATGTGGGTCTACGGCGGGGCCGCGGCGCTGGAGCGCGGCTGGAACGCGCTGATCTTCGAAGGCCCCGGGCAGGGCGCCAACCTGTTCCTGCGCAACATCGTCTTCCGGCCCGACTGGGAGCAGGTGATCACGCCGGTCGTCGACTTCCTGCGCGCCCGCCCCGAGGTCGACCGCCGCCGCATCGCGCTCGCCGGCCAGAGCTTCGGCGGCTACCTCGTGCAGCGCGCCGCCGCCTACGAGCACCGCCTCGCCGGCGTCGTCGCCGACCCCGGCGCGATCGACTGCTTCGTCAGCTGGAGCAGCTCGCTGCCGAGAGCGATGCTGGAGCTGCTCGCCGCCGGCAGAAAGGCCGAGTTCGACGGCTACTGGGCCGAGGCGCAGAAGGAGTTCTCGCCGCAGATGAGATTCCAGCTCGCCAAGCGCTCGGAGATCTACGGCTCCGGCTCCTTCTACGACCGCATGAAGCTGGCGAGCCAATTCAGACTGACGCCGGCCGAGTCGCGCCGCATCACGTCGCCGACCGCGATCCTCTCGCCCGCGCAGGAGCAGTTCTTCCCCGGCCAGCCGGAGGAGGCGTACAAGCGGCTGACGGTGAAGCGAAAGGCGCTGATCAGATTCACCGCCGCCGAGGGCGCGCAGTTCCACTGCGAGCCGATGGCGCCGCAGCTGCGCAACGAGCGCGTCTACGACTGGCTGGAGCGCAACCTGCAGCCGACGAAGTAGGTCACTCGCCCGGCGGCGGCGGACCGGAGTCGCCGCGCGCGCCGATCGTGTTGCGCAGCAGGCCGACGCCGTCGATCTCCAGCTCCAGCGCGTCGCCGGGCGACAGCCAGCGGTTCAGCTCCAGGCCGCAGCCGCCCGGCAGCGTGCCGGCCGACAGCAGCTCGCCTCCGAAGAGCTGCTCGCCGGCGCTCGCGTGGGCGACCATCGCGCCGAAGGAGTGCAGCTGCTCGGCGGTCGAGGTGCGCGACCACAGCTCGCCGTTGACGCGCACACTGCCGGTCAGCGAGCGCACGCGCGGCAGGATCTCGTCGGCGGTCACGACCTCGGCGGCGAGGGCGGTCGCGAACGTCTTCGTCTTGCCGAGCGGACCGAGCACGCCGTCGCGGTGCTCGCGCCATTGGACGTCGCGGGCGCTGAGGTCGTCGAGCACGACGAAGCCGCCGATCGCGGCCTCCGCCTCCGCCTCGTTCGCGGCGTCGCGCAGCGGGTGCGCCAGCACCGCGCCCAGCTCCAGCTCGAAGTCGAGGTCGCGGCAGAAGGCCGGCCACGGCAGCGTCGCGCCGTCCGGGTAGCAGGTGAGGTGGTTGCCGAAGTAGAACGACGGCTGCTCGAAGAAGAGCCGCCCCGGCCGCAGCGGCGGGAAGGTCCGCCCCGTCACGCGCTCGAAGGCGGCGACCGCCGGCCGCGCGCGCGGCAGGTAGCGGCGCACGAGCCCGCGCGCCGACTGCTCCCAATGTCTCTGCGAGGTCGCGAAGCCGCGCAGCGAGCGCGGCGCGAACGGCAGCAGCGCCGGTTCGAGCGCGAAGGTCGCGGAGAGGTCGGTGGCGGTGAGCCGCGTGGCGAGGGCGCGGACCTGGGCGCGGATGCTCTCGCCGCCCGCGAGGAAGCTGACGACGTCCTCGGCGACGGCGCCGAGCGCGGCGAACTCCGGCGCGAGCGCCACCGCCGGCACGAGCGGCAGCCAGCGCTCGTGCGGCTCGTCCCAGACGGCGACCGAGCGCCCGCCGCCGGTCAGCGCGACGCGCCGCAGCCTCATCGCATGTCCCGCCCGCGCGGCGCTGCGTCCCGGGGCGCGCTCACCGCTCGATCTCTCTCTTGATCGCCGCGATCTGCGCGAACAGGCGCGCCCGCGCCGGCGGCGACGACGGGATCGGGCCCTTGCCCGACAGCTCGCGGTGAACGGCGGTCACGCTCATCACGATCCGCTCCGGGCAGATCCAGTCGCGGTACCGCGCGAACTGCGGCTCGCGGATCAGCGTCCGCGCGGTCTCCATCGCGCTGCGGCCGGCGGCGTGGTGGGTGCGCACGCCAGCGTCGAGCCAGCGCCAGTAGTCGCGCAGCGCCTCGACCTCGGCGCGGCCGCCGACGTCGCCGTGGCCGGGCACGTAGACGTCGGCGTCGAGGCTGAGCAGCAGGTCGAGCGCGCGCAGCCAGTTCGCCAGCGGCCCGGCCCACATCGCGGGCGTGACGCCGAAGAAGAGGATGTCGGCGCCGAAGACGACGCCGGCGTCGGGGACGTGGATGACGAGGTCGCCGGCCGTGTGCGCGGGGCCGACCTCGGTCAGCCGCAGCTCGCGGCCGCCGACCTGCTCGGTGCGCTCGCCCTTGAAGGTGCGGTCGGGGTGGCGCAGGCGCACGCCGTCGAAGTCGAACGGCGCGAGCATGTCGCTGACGTAACGGCCCATCGCGCCGGCCGCCCCGGGCGCGTGTCTGACCGTGCCGGCGAGCTTGCGCAGCCGCGCGAGCCCGGCCGGCGGCGCCTCCTCGTGCATCGTCTCAAGGCTCGCGGCCGAGGTGAGGATCGCGGCATCGTCCGGGACCTCGGCGTTGCCCCACCAGTGGTCGCCGTCGGAGTGGGTGTTGATCACCAGCTCGATCGGCGCGACGACGGTGTGCGGCGCCATCGCGGAGAGCATCTCGCGGGCGCGCGGCTGGTCCCACAACGTGTCGATCAACGTCGAGGCGCCCTCGCCGACGACCAGCCCGGCGTTGACCTCGCCCCAGCCGCCGTCGGGCTGCAGCCAGACGAAGACCCCTCTGCCGACCTCGCGCAACCCGCCCTCGAACCGCGCCGGCGCCCCATGCAGCGTCACGTTCATGACCATCACGCTACTCCCCGGGGTCACGGCGACGCGCCGATGATCGGCTACGCTCGAACGTGATGAACGACGACCAGGTCTTCAACGAGAACCTCTGCTGGCTGCTGGCGCGCGGCGCCTACACGCTGACGACCGAGCTGACGGCCGAGCTGGCGAGACTGGGTCTCTCCCCTCGCACGCACCAGGTGCTGATCGCGGCCGACACCGGCGAGCACACGCAGACCGAGCTGCTGAGAACGGTCGGGCTCGACAAGACGACGATGGTCGTCACGGTCGACGAGCTGGAGGCCGCCGGCCTCGCCGAGCGCGTGCCGTCGAGAAGCGATCGCCGCGCGCGCGTCGTCGCGGTCACGCAGGCCGGCAGACGCAAGCTCAAGGAAGCGGACGCGATCATCCACGCCGTCCACGAGGACGTGCTCGCGGTCCTCCCCGCCGACGATCGCGAGGCCTTCATGCGCTCGCTGATCACGCTCGTCAGCGGCCGTCTCGCCGAGCCGGTCGCGACCGCGCAGCCGGTCCGCCGCCGGGTGCCGCGCGCACCCGCCTGACGCATACCCACCGGCACAGAGATAGTTCCGGAGAAAATAGTTTTGTAGCAGACGATCTGGTACGGTCGGGCAATGCTCAACCGCCAGCTCGCGCTCCTCACCCTCTGCGCCGGGATGCTGATGATCATCCTCGACACGACGATCGTCTCCGTCGCGCAGCCGTCGATCCAGGCCGATCTCGGCTTCTCCGCCGCCGGCCTCGCGTGGGTCGTGAACGCCTACCTGATCGCGTTCGGCGGCCTGCTGCTGCTGGCTGGCCGGCTCGGCGACCTGCTCGGCCGCGCGCGCGTCTTTCAAGCCGGCCTCGCGCTCTTCACGCTCGCGTCGCTGCTGTGCGGCCTGGCGACCAGCCAGGAGCTGCTGATCGCCGCGCGGTTCCTGCAGGGCGCAGGCGGCGCGCTGACCTCCGCGGTCGTGCTCGGGATGATCGTCGCGATGTACGACGAGCCCGGCGAGCGGACCCGCGCGATCGCCGTCTACGCCTTCGTCGGCTCGGCCGGCGCCTCGCTCGGCCTGGTGCTCGGCGGCCTCCTGACCGACGCGCTCAGCTGGCACTGGATCTTCTTCGTCAACGTCCCGATCGGCCTCGCGACGCTGCTCGCCGCCCGCCGCGTGCTCGCCGACGAGCCCGGCCTCGGGCTGCGCGGCGGCGCCGACGTGCCCGGCGCGCTGCTGATCGTCGCGGCGCTGATGCTCGGGGTCTACACGCTCGTCGAGGCCGGCGGCGCCGGCTGGGGCTCGGCGCAGACGCTCGGCCTCGGCGCCGTCGCACTGGCGCTGCTGGCCGCCTTCGCCGCGCGCGAGCGCAGCGCCGCGCAGCCGCTGACGCCGCTGCGCCTCTTCACCGTCCCCAACGTCGCCGCCGCCAACCTCGTGCAGACGGTGATGATCGCCGGCATGTTCGGCCAGCAGTTCTTCGTCGCGCTCTACCTCCAGCTCGTGCTCGGCTTCGACGCGACCGAGGTCGGCCTCGGGATGCTGCCGATCGCGCTCGCGATCGGGCTCTTCTCGCTCGGCCTCTCCACCCGCGCGATCGCGCGCGCCGGCGCGAAGGGGGTGCTCGTCGGCGGCCTGCTGCTGATCGCCGCTGGGTTGATGGCGATCCAGCGGGCGCCGGTCGACGGCCTCTACTGGCGCGACGTGCTGCCGGCGCTGCTGGTGATGGGCGCCGGCGCCGGCCTCGCGATGCCGGCGCTGCCGACGCTCGCGATGGCACGCTCGACGCCCGCCGACGCCGGCCTCGCCTCCGGGCTGCTGAACACGACGCAGCAGATCGGCGCGGCGATCGGGCTGTCGCTGCTGGCGACGCTGGCGGCGTCGCGCAGCGAGACGCTGCGGGCCGGCGGCGAGGGTGCGGTCGTGGCGCTCGCCGGCGGTTACCGGCTCGCCTTCGCGGTCGCCGCCGGGCTGGCGCTGGCGGCCGCGGCGCTGGCGGTGGCGCTGCTGCGCGGCGAGCGGGCGGTGGCGCCGGGCGCGCCTGCGCCCGCCGCCGAGCACGATCTGTACGCTGCCGGACCGTGACCGATGCGCCGCTTTCCGGAACCTCCGCGATCGCATTGCGGCCCGCGACGCCGGCCGACCGACCGCTGCTGCTGCGCATCTACGCCAGCACGCGCGAGCAAGAGCTGGCGCGGACGCCCTTCACGCCGGAGCAGAAGGCCGCGTTCCTCGAGCAGCAGTTCACGGCGCAGAGCGCTCACTACGAGCGCCACTACAGCGACACCTCGTATGACGTCGTCGAGGTCGGCGGCGCGCCGGCCGGGCGGCTGATCGTCGCCCGCTGGCCACAGGAGCTGCGGATCGTCGACGTCGCGTTGCTGCCGCGCTTCCGCGGCGCGGGGATCGGCACCCGCCTGCTCGCGCCCGTGCTGGCGGAGGCCGACGGGCGCGGCGCGAAGGTCTCGCTCCACGTCGAGCGCTTCAACCCCGCGCAGCGGCTCTACCAGCGGCTCGGCTTCGCGCCCGTCGCCGCCGAGGAGCAGGGGATCCGACAGCTGTGGGAGCGGGCGCCGAGCGGGCGGCCCGCCCGGCGCTACGTGAAGACCGCCTCGTAGCGCAGCGTGTCGCCCTCGCGCGCGACCGGGACGAGGAAGATCTCCAGCCGCCCGAGCGCGTCGTGCTCGAGCGGGACGATCCCCTGCGCCAGCGGCGCGTCGGCCGGACCGACGAAGTGGAGCGCGAACGGCGCGCGCCCGTCGGCGGCAGGGGCGCCGTCACCGAGCGCCGTCGCGGCGTCGAGGCGGAAGGAGAGCGCGACCGTCTCGCCGGCGGGCGTCGTCGCCGGGACGACGAACGGCTCGCCGACGTGCGGGAGGCAGCGCTCCAGCGTCAGATGCTCCAGATCCGAGGACATCGCGCGATCATGACGCCGCCCACCGCGCGCCGCGCCGGTCGGGCGCGGCGTCGCGGTGGGTGTGGCGGGTGCCGCGCGACTCAGGCGGCGGCCGGCGTCTCGCGGCGCGCCAGCTCCTCGCGCACCAGCGGCGCGACCTCGGTCGCGAACAGCTCGATCGAGCGCAGCACGTCCCTGTGGTCGACGGCGCCGAGGCTCATCTGGCCGACGTAGCGATCCATCCCGAACAGCTCGTGCTCGTAGAGGATCTTCTCCGCGACCTGCTCCGGCGTGCCGACGGCGAGCGCCGCCTGCGACCCGCGCAGCGCCTCGTACTCGCGCCGGCCGGAGGGCGGCCAGCCGCGCTCGCGCCCGACGCGGTTCATCACCTCGAGGTAGGAGTGGGCGAAGGCGGAGTCGGCCTGCGCCAGCGTCTCGCCGACGAAGGCGTGCGTGTTGATCGCCAGCCGCTCCTCGCCCGGCGCGTGGCCGGCGGCCGCCCACGCCTCGCGGTAGAGGTCGACGAGCGGTCTGAAGCGGGCCGGCATGCCGCCGATGATCGCGATCGTCAGCGGCAGCCCGAGCGTGCCGGCGCGCACGACCGACTCCGGCGAGCCGCCGACGGCGACCCACACCGGCAGCGGGTCCTGCACGGGGCGCGGCCAGACCGCGACGCCGTTCAGCGGCGCGCGGTGGCGGCCCGACCAGGTCACGTTCGACGGGTCGCGCGTGAGCGCGAGCAGCAGCCGCAGCTTCTCGTCGTACAGCTCGTCGTAGTCGTCGAGGTCGTAGCCGAAGAGCGGGAACGACTCGATGAAGGAGCCGCGTCCGGCCATGATCTCGGCGCGGCCGCCGGAGATCAGGTCGACCTCGGCGAACTGCTGGAAGACGCGCACGGGATCGTCGGAGCTGAGCACCGTGACGGCGCTGGAGAGGCGGATCCGCTCGGTCTGCGCGGCGACCGCGGCAAGCGCGACCGACGGCGAGGAGACGAGGTAGTCGGGGCGGTGGTGCTCGCCGATCGCGAAGAGGTCGAGACCGGCCTGGTCGGCCAGCCGCGCCTCCTCCAGCAGATCGCGCATGCGCTCCTGCGGGCTGATGCCGGCGCCCAGATCGGCGAAGGTGGCGAGTCCAAGTTCCATGCTGATCAGCCTAGCAGGTAGTTGTGTGCGCAATCAACTGCGCCCGAGCAGCTTCGGCGCGGCCGCCGCGATCACGAGCGCCAGCAGCACGGCGAAGCTCAGCAGGCCGACCCGCGGGGCGACCTCCTGCAGCAGCACGCCGAGGCCGATCACCGGCAGCGAGATGCCGATGTAGCCGGCGAGGAAGATCCCCGCCAGCGCCTCCGCGCGGCGCTCGGGCGCGGCCAACGCGGCGACCGTCGCGATCGCGCCCTTGAACAGCATCCCCGCCCCCGCGCCCGCGACGACGCCGCCGCCGAGGAACAGCGCGAGGCTCGGCTGCGGCAACCAGACGGCCGCGACGACCACGACGAGCCCGGCCAGCAGCGTCGCGATCCCGGCCGCGACCGCCTGACGGGCGCTGCGCGCCGCGATCGCTGCCTGCGCGACGACGCCGCCGGCGAAGACGACGAAGGCGGCCGCGCCGGCCAGCGCGTGCGAGGTGTGGCCGAGCGTGCCGGCGATGAAGCTCGGCGCCAGCGAAGTGAAGAGGCCGAAGGTCGCGAACGCGATCGCGGCGGCCGCGCCGGCGGCGAAGTAGCGTCCGCGCGCGGCGGCCGGAACCGAGACCCGCTGCGGCCGGTAGCGCGGCCGCGGCGACGGCAGCGCGCGCTCGTCCGGACTCAGCGCGACGACGACGAGCGCGATCAGCAGCGCCGCGATAGAGACCGCGTACGGGATGACGAGCGGATCGCCGACCCACTGCGCCAGCATCCCCGCGACGAGCGGGCCGAGGCCGATCCCGCCGAGGTTGGCCGCGGTGCCGACCAGCTGCGCCCGCTTCGGCGAGGCGCCCGGCCGGCGCGCGCTGTGCAGCTCCGCGATCCAGGCGGTCGCGGTCGCCGTCACGGCGCCGACGGCGAGGCCGCTCAGCACGCGCGCGACGAGCAGCGCGGCGAGGCCGTGCCACAGCAGGAAGACGACGGCGCTGACGATGCTCAGCAGCAGCGCGGGGATCAGCACGCGGCGACGGCCGTGCCAGTCGGACAGATGACCGACGGTGAAGAGGCTGACGACGACGCCGGCGGCGTAGGCGGCGAAGACGATCGTGACGACGAACGAGGAGAAGCCGTCGCGCGCCTGGTAGATCGCATACAGCGGCGTCGGCACGGCGCAGAAGGCCATCACGACGAGGAAGGCGTAGGCGACCGCCCAGAAGCCGAAGCCGTGGCGGCGGGCGCGCGCGCTGTCGGGTGCGGGTGCGGCCGGGGCAGCCGGCCGGGCGGCGCGGGCGGGAGCGGGTGCGAGGAGGGTCGGTGTCATGGGAGTCGATCTCTCGGTGGTGCAGGAAGAGGTGTGTTCAGGGTTCCACCGCGCTTGATCGCTCACAACGCAGATGCGAGCTGGATTCATCACCTCAATCGATCAAGCGCGGTACAGTGGGGCGATGGAGCTGCGCCACCTGCGTGCGTTCGTCGCCGTCGCCGACCAGCGCAGCTTCACGCGCGCGGCCGCGGAGCTGCAGGTGGTTCAGAGCGCCGTCTCGGCCTCGGTGCGCGGGCTGGAGCAGGAGCTGGGGATCGCGGTCTTCACGCGCACGACGCAGCGCGTCGACCTGACCGACGCCGGCCGCGCGCTGCTGCCGGAGGCGCGCCGCGCGCTGGCCGCGCTCGACGGCGGGCGACAAGCCGTCGAGCAGGTCCGCGGCGGCCTGCGCGGGCGCGTCGAGGTCGGCACGATGCAGGCGCAGGCGATGCGCGCGGTCAGCGTCGCGGCGATCGTCGCGCGGTTCCGCCGCGACCACCCCGCCGTCGAGGTGCGCGTCCGCCACACCGGCGCCTCCGCCGACAGCGTGCGGATGGTCGCCGAGGGCCGGCTGGAGCTGGCCTTCGCCGCCTTCACCGGCCGCCCGCCCGCGGGCGTCGTGCTGCACCAGCTCGACAGCGAGGAGATGCAGCTCGCCTGTGCGTCGGACCATCCGTTCGCCGGGTGTGCGCGCGTCACGTGGGCGCAGCTCGCCGATGAGCCGTTCGTCGACCTGCTGCCCGGCTGGGGCACGCGGATGGCGGCCGATCGCGCGGCCGCCGCTGCCGGCGTCGAGCGGCGGATCGTCTACGAGCTGAACGACTCGGAGAGCATCATCGACTTCACGCGCCACGCGCTGGCGGTCGCGCTGCTGCCGCCGTCGCTGGCGCGCCGCGCGCCGGGGGTCGCGTTCGTCCCGATCGCCCGCGGCGCACCGCAGTTCACGACCTCGCTGGCACTCCCCGACGACGGTCCGCGGTCGCCGGCGGCGGAGGCGCTCGCCGAGATCGCGCTCGCGTCCGTCAGACGGTGACCCGCGAGCGTTCGCGAGAGGCTTCGATCTCCTCCGCCACCTGCTGCTCGGTCAACAGCGAGGTCGGGCTGATCAGCCGCTCGCGGCGGTTGCGGGCGACGATCGTCCACATCCAGCGCGCGACGGCCTCGAAGCGGTTGCCCCAGCCGACCAGGTACGCGACGTGGACGAAGGCCCAGATGTAGTACGCGAGCTGGCCGGTCAGCTTGACGCCTCTGACCTTCGCGACCGCGCGCGTGCGCCCGATCGTCGCCATCGTGCCCTTGTCCTTGTAGGCGAACGTCGGCGGCTCCGGGTACTGGTTGATGCGCGCCGAGATCACCTTCGCGACGTACTTGCCCTCCTGGATCGCGGCCTGCGCGACGCCGGGGACGCCGGGGCGCGAGACCATGTCGCCGATCGCGAAGACCTCGGGGTGGACCGGCAGCGTCAGGTCGTGACGGACCAGCAGGCGACCGGCGCGGTCGGTCGTCGTGCCCGACTCCTCGGCCAGCATCGTCGCCAGCGGCGAGGCCTGCACGCCGGCGGCCCACAGGACGGTGCGCGCGGGGATCCGGCGCGTCTCGCCGCCCTCGGTCGGGCGCACGTCGATCCCGTCCTCGTCGATGTCGACGGCCATCGCGCCCAGCTCGACGTCGACGCCGAGCTTGCGCAGGTCGTGCTCGGCGTGGTCGCGCAGCTTCTCGGGGAACGGCGGCAGGACGCTCGGCGCGGCGTCGAGCAGGACGACTCTGGCGGCGCGCGTGTCGATCGCGCGGTGCTCCTTCTTGAGCACACGGCGCGCGAGGATCGCGATCTGGCCGGCCAGCTCGACGCCGGTCGGGCCGGCGCCGACGACGACGAAGGTCAGCAGCGCGTCGCGCTCCTCCTGCGTCTGCGCCTGCTCGGCCAGCTCGAAGGCCCAGAGGATGCGGCTGCGGACGCGGTTGGCGTCGTCGAGCGTCTTCATCCCGGGCGCGTCGGGCGCCCAGTCGTCGTTGCCGAAGTACGAGTGCGTGGCGCCGGCGGCGACGATCAGCGTGTCGTACTCGATCTCCATCTCGTGCTGCGCGACGGCGTGCACGACTCTTCGCTCGAGGTCGAAGCGCTCCACTTCACCCATCAGCACGCGGACGTTGTCCTGGCCGCGGAAGAGCGTCCGCAGCGCCGGCGCGATCTGACCCGGCGACAGGACGCCGGTCGCGACCTGGTAGAGCAGCGGCTGGAAGAGGTGGTGGTTGTTGCGGTCGATCAGCGTGACGTCGACCGGCAGGCGCTTCAGCGCCTTCGCGGCGCGCACGCCGCCGAAGCCGCCGCCGACGATGACGACGCGGTGGCGGCGGGATGGGTTGAGGGCCTTGTCACCCATGTGCGTCTCCTCAGCGACGGGTTGAGATCGAACAGGTTCGACCTCAATTTCGCAGGAGATTAAGGTGCCTTATGTGAGATCCCTCGCACAGATGTGGGCGCGGTACGCCTCAGCTCACAGCAGGTTCCAGCGCATCGCCGGCATCACGCGTCTCATCCTGACTGAATGCCGGTGGGTCCGGCTGAGCCACCTCGGCAGGCTCGTCCAAGTCGACCTCGCGCAGACGCGGCGCTCTCGCCTGCCACGGCTTGAGATTCTGCACCAGATCGCCGTAGAAGTCGACGATCTGGTTGCGCGTCTCGCGCACGAAGGAGCCCTCTTCCTTCCCGCGCTTCTGTCCCATCTTGCGCAGGAGGGTGAGCGAGAAGGAACGCGGCTCGCGTCTGATGTCCGGCTCGTAGAGCAGCCGCTCCGGCTCCTCCGCGACGACCAACAGGAGTCCCGCCGTCGTCTGACGCGCGTTGGGGTACGCGACGTCGACGCGCAGATCGCCCGGCGCCTCCTTCAGCTGCCGCAGCAGCCAGTTGATGCGCGGCGTCGCGCGCATCTCGCCGGGAGCGGCGAAGCTGACGCGCGTCAGCGTCTGGCGGGTTCGGAGATCGGCGCGCAGATCGATGTCCCCGATCGCGCCGGGGACCCGAAGCGTCGCTTCAAGGCGCCCTTCTCCGGTGAGCATGCGGACGATCTCGTCCAAGCGCATACTCGTCGTCTGTCTGCGCGGTCGAAGGACGGTCACGTTCTCTCCAAGATCCTGGGAGAGGCCGAGGCAGAGGTAGTTGGTGAACTGCTCCCAGCGCTCGGCGACATCCCGCGCCTCGGGCGACGGCCGCAACGTGCCGTCGTGCGCCGCCTTGCGGACGGCCACCCAGTTCTCCCCCATGTCGGTGAAGCCGCCGGCACCCGAAGCTTCGTGATCGAGGTAAGCGATCAGCTCGTCGAGGATCCACGCCTGGTCAGGGTCAGAGACACCCCGATAGCGGCTCTGCACGATCGCATCGGTGATCACGCGCCACCACGAGAAGTGCCACAGGGCGACCTTCTTCAGCTTGCGGCCGTCGACGCTCACGGGCGACTCCGCCGAGCTGGACGTGATCTGGTTGGAGATCGTGAGGACCGCGTCGAAGCCGTTGTCGCGCGCGACGTCGAGGTAGCTGGAGACCTGATCGTCACGCAGCTGCGCCGATCCGGTCTTGACCTCGACCAGGCAGGTCCACGATCTCTTGCCACGCTCGCAGACGATCGCCCCGTCCGGGATCACCGTCTTGCCGTCGGCGGTTCTGAACCGCACCTCGGCGAACGTCTGGATCAGCGACTTCGGCGCGCCCAGCTCCTTCAGCAGCGCGTGCCCGAACTCTGGCACCGCGCGCATGACCGCGAGCAAGGCGGAGGTCGCTCGGCGCTCCTGCTCCTCCTGGCCTCTGATCCCCACTGTCGGGAGGAGGCGGGCGGGACGCCAACCGTCCCGCGATGACAACGCGTCCGTGGTCTTCACGCGCGCCACTCTAACCGCGTCAACCCAGCGATGCAGCACTTTCCAGACCGACGGATCGGTTGGTGTCCGTCAGCCGCAACGCACCTCGCCGCGCAGTGCGCGACAATGAAGGCGCGCCGTTTGGCCTCTACCTGCGGCGCCGGGCCCCGGGACGCGTCACTTCGTCCGCGGGGCCAACTTTTGGGCGGACTCGCGCGGGGGCGGCGCGCCGGCCGCTGACCCGCGGGCCGGCTACTCCGCTTGGCGGCCGAGCAGGCCGACGAAGCGGTCGATGCGGCGGCGCTCGGCGTCGGGCAGCGCGCCGTCGACCTCGACCAGCAGCGTCATCGGGCCGCGGTCGCGCGCCCAGGCGCGCACGCGCGGGCTGAAGTCCGGGCCGAGCCAGACGAGCGGCAGCGCTCCGGCGTGGGTGATCACCGTCTCGTCCTGGCGCTCGTCGTCGGGCTCGGTGCGCACGACCGCGATCGTGCGCTGCCCGAGCGCGTGGGCGATCGCGTCGATCCCATCGAGTCCGCTGGCGTCGGGCAGCAGCGCGAGGTCGCCGTCCTGCAGCAGCTCGGAGGCCCACGCCTCGGCGTCGGCGAGCGCCGCGGGGACGCAGACCATGTGGAAGAGCGGTTCGGCCATGCGCGGGAACCTAGCGAAAACCGGGAGCAGTGCGGGTTCGGGTCCCGCGGAGGGACCCAAACCCGCACTCCCGCGGAATCAGACGGGGATGCGCTCCTCCGCCCGCGCCGCCGGCACCGGATCGTGGCGCTCCAGGGCCGCGCCTTCGACGTCGACGCGCGGCAGGATCCGGTCGAGCCAGCGCGGCAGCCACCAGGCCCGCTCGCCCAGCAGCGCCATCAGCGCGGGGATCAGCGTCATTCGCACGACGAAGGCGTCGATCAGGATGCCGAACGCGAGCGCGAAGCCGATCGACTTGATGATCGCGTCGTCCTCCAGGATGAAGCCGGAGAAGACCGCGCCCATGATCAGCGCCGCCGCCGTCACCACCCGGCCGCTGTGGCGGAAGCCCTCGGTCACCGACTCCGTCGGCCCCGCCCCGTGGACGTGCTCCTCGCGCATCCGCGAGACGAGGAAGACCTGGTAGTCCATCGCCAGCCCGAACAGGATCCCGATGATCAGGATCGGCAGCAGCGAGATGATCGGCGCCGTCTGCGAGACCCCCAGCAGCTCGGCTGCGAAGCCCTGCTGGAAGACCGCGACCGTGGCGCCGAAGGCCGCCCCGATCGTCAGCAGGAAGCCGGCGACGGCGGTCAGCGGCACCAGCAGCGAGCGGAAGGCGATCGTCAGCAGCAGGAAGGCGAGCAGGACGATCACGCCGAGGTACGGGATCAGCGCTTTGCCCATCTGGTCGGAGACGTCGATCGCGGAGGCGGTCGCGCCCGTCACGAGCACCTCGGCCCCGATCTCGCCGCCGAGCGTGTCGGCACGATCGCGGATGTCGGCGACGAGGTCCTTCGTCGCCTCGGTCGAGGGGCCGCTGCTCGGCGTCACCGAGATGACCGCGGTGTTGCCCTCTCTGTTGACCGTCGCTCTGCCGACGCTCGCGACGTCGGGATGGTCGCTGAACTCAGTCGCGACGACCTCAGCCGCTCTCGTCACGTTCGCGCCGCCCTCGGCGTCGACGACGATCGTCAGCGGGCCGTTGAAGCCGGGCCCGAAGCCGTCGCTGAGCAGGTCGTACGCCTTGCGGTTGGTCTCCTCCGGCGCGGCGGTCGAGTCGTCCGGCAGGCCGAGGCGCATGTCGAGCACCGGGATCGCGAGCGCGCCGAGCACGACGATCGGCAGCAGCATCGCGACGACGCGGTTGCGCGTGACGAGGCCGGCCCAGCGCGCGCCCATCGTCGGCTTCGCGGCGCGCGGCCCGGTCTCGAAGTTCTTCCCCTTCATCAGCTTGTTACCGGCGAAGCCGAGCATCGCGGGCACGAGCGTGATCGCGATCAGGACGGCGATCACGACGGTCGCGGCGGCCGCGAGGCCCATCGCGGTCAGGAACGGGATCCCGACGACGATCAGCGCGGCGAGCGCGATCACGACGGTCGCGCCGGCGAAGACGACGGCGCTGCCGGCGGTCCCGACGGCGCGCCCGGCCGACTCCTCCGGATCCATCCCCTCGAACAGCTGCGTTCGATGACGGGAGATGATGAAGAGCGCGTAGTCGATCCCGACCGCGAGGCCGATCATCAGCGCGAGCGTCGGGACGGTCGAGGAGAGGTCGATGAAGCCGGTCGTCAGCGTGATGCCCGTCATGCCGATGCCGACGCCGATCACCGCCGTCAGCAGCGGCAGGCCGGCCGCGACCAGCGAACCGAAGGTGATCGCGAGCACGAGCGCCGCGACCGCGAAGCCGAGGATCTCGCCGACGCCGCCGGCACCGCCGTGCGGCACGACCGCGTCACCGCCGAACTCGACCTGGAGGCCGGCGCTCGTCGCGCCTCTGGCCGCCTCCTGGACCGCCTCGCGCGAGCTGTCCTCCAGCGTGTCCGGCATCTCGTCCCACGTCACCTGCGCGAGCGCGACGCGGCCGTCTCTGGAGACGAGACTGGTCGTGAAGGGATCGCTGGCCGCGATCACGTGGGGCGCTCTGCCGACCGCCTCCAGCGCGCTCGTGATCGCAGCTCTGCCCTCCGCGTCGGTCAATCTCTCCCCCGCGGGAGCGGCGAAGACGATCCGCCCCGACGCGCCGTTGGCGGCCGGCAGCCGCTCGGAGAGCAGGTCGATCGCCTGCTGCGACTCGGTGCCGGGGATCGAGAATCTGTCGTTCGTCTCGCCGCTGAGCGTGCCGGCGCCGACGGCCAGCAGGCCGAACAGCACGAGCCAGATCGCGAGCACCATCCGCCGGCGGCGGAAGGCCGCGCGACCGAGGCGGTAGAGGGTGGTTGCCATTGGGAGGGGTTCCTTCGCGTCGGGGTCTTGGAGCGGAGAGAGGTGGTCATCCCACTGTGCGGGTCGAGCGCTCGCGCGGCGACCGCCGAACGCACCGACCTGCTGCCGCCCAACGTGCGCGGTCGGTTGCTCCTTTCGGAGGAGGCGCTCACCGCCGCGGCGCGCGACGGTGAATGCACCCCTCGAATCGTCAGGAGCAGCGCGATGACCTCCAGCGAACCCATCCACGTCGTGACCGGAGCCGCCGGCGGCATCGGCTTCGAATGTGCGCGCCGGCTCGGTCACCGCGGAGCGCTCGTGCTGGCCGACCGCGAACGCGAGCCGCTCGACGCGATCGCCGCGAAGCTGGCCGCCGACGGCTACCTGATCGAGGCGACCGTCGTCGGCGACCTCGCCGACCCCGGCGAGGCGCTGGCGCTCGCCGCCGCGCTCGACGACCGCCCGCTCGGCGCGCTCGTCCACGCCGCCGGCCTCTCGCCCTCGCTCGCCGACGGCCGCACCGTCTTCGACGTCAACCTCGTCGCGACCGACGCGCTGCTGCGCGCCTTCCTCCCCCACGCCGTCGGCGGCTCGGTCGCGATCTGCGTCGCCTCGACCGCCGGCCACGCCGTGCCGGAGCCGACGACGCGGGTGCTGAGGCTGCTCGACGACCCCGACCGCCCCGCCCTCTTCGACGCGCTGCTGGCGGCGACCAACGGCGCGATCGTCCATCCGCAGGTCGCCTACGCGCTGTCGAAGCTGGCCGTGATCCGCCTCTGCCGCCGCGAGGCCGCGACCTGGGGCGCGGCCGGCGCGCGGCTGCTGTCGGTCTCCCCCGGGCTGATCGACACGCCGATGGGCCGCGCCGAGCTGTCGGCCGAGCCGCAGGTGCGCGAGATCGTCACCGGCTCGGCGCTGAAGCGGCTCGGCACGCCGCGCGAGATCGCCGCCGCCGTCGACTGGCTCGCCTCGCCGGCCGCCTCGTATGTGACCGGCACCGACGTCGTGCTCGACGGCGGCGCGCTCGCCGGCGCCGAGCGGGCCGCCGCTCCCGCCGCCGCCGCGCCCGCGACGGGGGCGGCGGCGTGAACGGCACTAGGCTGTGAGCGTGGCCGACGCACCGACAGTGAACGGCGCGCCCGGCGCGGTGAGCGCGACCGCGCCGACGGCGCCGCCCGCGCCGCGCTCCGTCCCCCGTTCGCGCTTCGTGCGCTGGTGGATCCGCCGCGGCTACGAGGCGCCGCTGCCGCGCGACCCGGCGCGCTGGAGCGACGCCTTCGCGGCCGTGGTGCTTGCCGGCGCCTCGACCGCGTTCGTGCTCATCGACCTCGACAGAGCGACGCGCACCGTCCACCACGACCCCGACGGCTTCGGCGTCGCGCTGGCCGTCGTCGCCTGCGCCGCGGTTGCGCTGCGGCGGCCGGCGCCGGTCCCGGCGGCGCTCGTCGCGCTGCTCGCCTCCGGCGTCGGCTCGATCGCCGGCTATTCGATGACGCTGCCGCTGATTGTGGCGCTGCTGCTCGCCGGCTACGCGGCGCTCCACAGCCCGCGCGGAATGACGATCCTGCTCGGCTGGTTCTCCGGCACGGTCGTCGCGATCGCCGCCACCTACGGCTCCGACGAAGCGGTCGTCGGGCGCGCGCTCGGCGCCTTCGCGCTCGGGCTGCTGCCGGTCCTGATCGGCGACGCGATCCGCAGCGAGCGGGCGCAGACGCGCGAGGCGCGCGAGCTGGCGCGGCGGATCGAGGAGCTGCGCGACCGCGACGTGCAACGCGCCGTCGCCGAGGAGCGGCTGCGGATCGCGCGCGACGTGCACGACATCACCGGCCACCACCTCAGCGCGATCTCACTGCAGGCGGCCGGCGCCGGCCGCGTGACGCCCGACCCGGTCGCGAAGGCGGCGCTGGAGCGGATCCACGGCCTCACGACCGAGGCGCTCGGGCAGACGAGACGAGCGCTCGGCGTGCTGCGCGGCAGCGCGCCGGCGGCGCTGGCGCCGTCGCCGCGGCTGGGGCAGCTCGACGCGCTGCTGGCGCCGGCGCGCGACGCCGGGCTCGCCGTCGAGCTGAAGCTGAAGGGGCGCCAGCGGCCGTTGCCGGACGAGATCGAGGTCTGCGCCTACCGCGTCGTGCAGGAGTCGCTGACGAACGTCGTGCGCCATGCCAACGCCGGCGAGGTGCTCGTGCGCGTCGAGTACGGCGAGCGGGAGCTGTTCGTCGCCGTCGACGACGACGGCGTCGGCGGGCCGCCGCGCCGCCACGGCGGCGGGCTCGACGGGATGCGCGAGCGGGTCGCGCTCGTGCACGGCAGCTTCGAGGCCGGCCCGGTCGGCCGCCGCGGCTGGTCGGTGCGCGCGACGCTGCCGCTGGAGGCCGCGACATGAGCATCCGCGTGATCGTCGCCGACGACCAGGCGATCTCCCGTCAGGGACTGCGCATGATCCTCGAGAGCGAGCACGACATCGAGGTCGTCGGCGAGGCGGTCGACGGGCTCGACGCGCTCGGCCAGGTCGAGCGGCGCGCTCCCGACGTCGTGCTGATGGACATCCGCATGCCGCGGATGGACGGGCTGGAGGCGACGCGGCGGCTGCGCGGCGTCGAGGGCGTCGCGGTCGTCGTCGTGACGACCTTCGACCTCGACGAGTACGTCTTCGAGGCGCTGCGCGCCGGCGCCGTCGGCTTCCTCGTGAAGGACTCGGCGCCGGAGCGGATCATCGACGCCGTCCGCTCGGTCGCGCGCGGCGATGCGCTGATCTCCCCGGAGGTGACGCGCCGCCTGCTCGACCAGTTCGCCTCCTCCGCCCCGGCGCGCGCCGGCGACCCCGCGCTCGCCGCGCTGACCCCGCGCGAGCGCGACGTGCTGCTGGGGATCGCCGCCGGCCGCAGCAACGCCGAGATCGCCGCCAACCTGCAGCTCGAGGAGAGCACGGTCAAGAGCCACGTCGGCCGGATGCTCGCGAAGCTCGACCTCAACAGCCGCGTGCAGGCGGTGATCTTCGCCTACGAGACCGGTCTGGTCGCGCCGGGCCGGTCGGATGCGCCGGGTGACTCGGACGCCTCCGGCGGCAATCCGTAGCGGGCGAGCAGCCGCTCGTAGTTGATCCGCAGCAGCGCGATCACCTCGGCGACGTCGTCGGGGCCCTCGATCGGCTTGGCGCCGAGGCTCGGCGAGTCGGTGATCGGATGCGGGACCACGCGCCCCGCCGCGCGCAGCTCCGCGCCGAGCTGGCGCTGGAAGGAGAAGTGCGCGACGCGGCTGCCGTGCAGGTGGCCGATCTCTCGACGGCCGAGCATGTACGAGAACTCGCCCCGCTCGCCCGGCCCGGCCGTCGTCACGCCCGGCCAGGTCGTGACCTCGTCGGTGATCTGCGCTCTCGCGCTCGCTGTCGTCGTGCTCGTCATCGGTCGCTCCTCAGCACTCGTTGGTCGAACCATCATCAACCTTCAAGTGCGCTTGAAGTCAAGCGATTCGTGCCGGCCGTTTCGGCGCGGGTGTGTTGCGGGACTTCGTGTAGCGGACGATCCCGGCGGTGAGCGCCGCGGCGATGCCGGGGAGGTCACCGGCCTGCAGCGCACCGGCCCAGTCCTCGCCGGCGGAGCCGAGCGGGGCGTCGAGGATCAGCAGATCGGCCGGGCGGCCCGGAGCGAGGATCCCCGCGTCGAGGCCGTAGACACGCCCGACGGAACCGGTCGCCGCGGCGATCGCCAGCTCGACCGGCAGCCCCTCCAACGACACCAGCTCGGCGATCAGGTGAAACATCCCAAGCGGCACGACGCCCGTCCCCGTCGGCGTGTCGGTCGAGATCAGCAGCCGATCGGTTCTCTGGTGCTCGCGAGCGAGACGGCAGATGTCCAGCGCCGAACGGAGATTGCCCGCCATCGCCAACTGCAGCGCGACCTCCCCGCCCTCCACCACGATCTTCTCGTTGTCCTCCGGTGTCATCGCCGTCGGGCCGCCGTTGACATGAAACGAGACATGCGCGCCCATCGCGATCACCGCACCCGCATCGATCCGATCCAACGAGCCCGGAATCGAACCGCCACCGGTATGACAGGTCACCAACAGCCCAGCAGCCCGCGCCGCCAGCGCCACCGGCACATAGTCCAGCGGACCGTCGAAGGCCCCGAACCCCGCCTTCGCCAACCACACACCCTGCTCCCACAACTCCTCGAAATCCACACGCGTCAAGCCCGGCTCCAAGATCACCGAACCGGCATGCACCGTCACACCACCCGGACGGAAGTCAGCGAAACAGCGCTGCGCCGCGACCGCCAACGCCTTCACACCCGCCGGATCCGACGGACGACCCGGCGTGTGAACCTCGCTCGCGGTGATCGCACGCGTCATCCCACCATGCAGATACGACTCCAGATACCCCACCGTCTGCTGCCGCGGCGTGTAATCACCGAACGTGACGTGCACGTGCGAGTCGATCAGGCCGGGGATCACACCGGCACCATTGGCGTCGAGCACCGTCTCGTGCTCGCCACGCGCGACGTCCGCCGACGAGCCGATCCACGCGATCACGCCACCCTCACAGATCAGCGCATCACCCGGCAACGGCGTGCCCACCAGGTCGCCACTGTGCGAACGACCGATGTTCACGACCGCGACGCTCATGCCGTCGCCGCCGTGACGACCTGCGCCAGCTCGGCGTCGAGCAGCAGCCCGGCGTCAAGTCCCATCGCGTCGAACACGCCGGCCAGCTCGAGGCTGACGATCCCGTGCAGGCGCGTCCACGTCAGCACGCCGAGCCGCAGCACCCGCGGGCTCGCCTCGCCGCCGCGGCGCTGCGCCCATCTCGTCAGCTGGGTGTCGAGTCTGGTCGCACGGGCGTTGTCGCCCGCGGAGCCCGCCAGCTCGCTCAGCAATCCGAGCAGCACGAGCATCGCGCCGTGGATCGCCGCGATCCCCTCCTGCGGGTCGGCGAACTGCTCCGGCCGCTCGCCGAACAGCATCCCGTAGCGGCGCGGCTGCTCCAGCGCCCAGGCGCGGTAGGCCTCGGCGACGACTGCCAGCCGTCTCGCCGGGGCACGGCGCGCCGTCTCGGCCGCGACCCGCTCGAGCGTCGCCGTCAGCTCGGCGTAGGCGTCGGTCACCAGCTCGGCGAGCAGCTCGTCGCGCGAGGCGTAGTAGCGGTAGATCGCGGGGCCGGACATCCCCATCGCTCTCGCGATCGCGTTGAGCGAGAGACCAGCGGCGCCGCCGCCGGCGACCTGCTCGATCGCGTGCTGCTTGATCTCCGCGAGCGTCTGCTGGCGCACGCGCTCACGACGGGTGAGGGTCATCCGGGAGTTATACCCCCTCACGAAGCCGGGGCCAGCCGGCGCGTCGGCTACGCTGCGCCACGCATGAGTGGGATCGGAGTGCTGCGCGAGGGACCGCTGCATGCGGCGGTGAAGCTGGCGCTGGCGCAGCCGGGCGACCGCCTGGAGGTCAAGGTCGACCGCTTCGTGATCGACCTCGTGCGCGCCGACGGCGAGCTGGTCGAGGTGCAGACCGGCGGCTTCGGCCCGCTCGGCCCCAAGCTCGACGCGCTGCTCGACGACCACCGCGTGCGGATCGTCCATCCGGTCGCCGCCGAGCGCCGGATCGTGCGCGTCGGCGATGGCGGCGAGGTGCTGTCGGCGCGCCGCTCGCCGCGGCGGGCGACGATCGTCGAGCTGTTCGACAAGCTCGTCACGTTCCCGTCGCTGCTGGCGCATCCGAACCTGACGCTGGAGGTGCTGCTCGGGCGCGAGGACCACATCCGCGGCAGCGAGCCGGTGCGCGTCCGCCGCCGCACGCGCGATCCCGGCGAACGGCGCCTGGTCGAGGTGATCGACCGCGTCGAGCTGCGCACGCCCGCCGATCTGCTCGGCGCGCTGCCGCCGCTGCCCGACGAGCCGTTCACGACGCGCGAGCTGGGCGCGCTGCTGAGCTGCCCGACCGTGCTCGCCCAGCGCGCCGTCTACTGCCTGCGGCTGATGGAGCTGATCGAGCCGGCCGGCAAACGCGGCCGCGCGCCACTCCACCGCCTCGCGTGAGCGGCGCACGCGTCTTGGCGCGCCGCGCATGTCGCTGCCGCCGCCCGTGCGGGGATACTCCCCGACGTGAGCGAGCGCAACGTCCTCGGCGGCGACCTCGAGCCGTGCGGCAGCGACCCCGTCACCGGCTTCTACCGTGACGGCTGCTGCAGCACCGGCCCGGAGGATCTCGGCAGCCACACGATCTGCGCCGTCGTGACGGCCGCCTTCCTCGACCACCAGCTCGCGATCGGCAATGACCTGATGACGCCGGTCCCCGCCTTCCGCTTCCCCGGCCTCAGACCGGGCGACCGCTGGTGCGTGACCGCCGCCAACTGGCTGCGCGCCCACGCCGACGGCGCCGCCGCCTACGTCGTGCTCGCCTCGACGCACGAGCGGGCGCTGGAGATCGTCCCGCTGATCGCCCTGCGCGAGCATGCCGTCGACGTGCCGTCGGACGCGAGCAGCCTGCTCGAGTAGGCGCTCAGCGCACGCCGGCCTCGGCGAGCCACTGCCACGCCTGCGCCTGGTCGACGACCGCGACGCCCAGTCTCGCCGCCTTGTCGGTCTTCGCCGCGCCGACGTCGGCGCCGGTGATCAGGTAGGTCGTCGCTCTGCTGACCGAGGTCGCCGAGGTCGCGCCGGCCAACTCCAGCAGCCGCACGACCGCTGGCCGCGGGACCTTCTGGCCGCTGTCGGGGTCGGAGAAGCCGCCGCTGACGACGACCGTCGCGCCCTTCAACGGCGTCTCGGCCGCCTCGGCGACGTCGAGCGGTCTGTCCTCCTCGCGCACGTCGAGGTCGACCCCGGCGGCGCGCAGCGCGACCAGCTCCTCGCGCACCTCCGGCCGCGCGAAGTAGGCGACGAGCGAGGCGGCGACCTTCGGGCCGATGTCGCGGATCCCCTCCAGCTGCTCGACGGTCGCCTCGGCCAGCTGCTCGATCCGCTCGAAGCCGGCCAGGCAGAGCCGCTTGGCGACGCCCTCGGAGGCCATCGGGATCGCCAGCCCGATCAGCGCGCGGCGCAGGCCGACCGCGCGCGAGCGCTCGATCGAGGCGACCATCGCGCCGGCGCTCGTCTCGCCCATCCGCTCGTAGGCGATCAGCGTCTCGGTCGTGAGCGCGTAGAAGTCCGACGGCCGTCTCAGCACGCCGTCCTCGGCCAGCTTCTCGATCCACGTCGTGCCGACGCCCTCCATGTCGGCGGCGTGGCGCGAGGACCAGTGGATCAGCCGCCGCACCGACTGCGCCGGGCACTGGAGGTTCTCGCACCACAGCTCCTCGCCGGTCCCCTTCACGACCAGCTCGGTGCCGCACGAGGGGCAGTGGGTCGGGTACTCGACCGGCTGCTCGGCGCCGGTCCGCTTCTCCGCCACCGAGCCGGCGATGAACGGGATCACGTCGCCGCGGCGCATGATGCGGACGGTGTCGCCGACGCGGATGTCGCGCTCTCTGACGAGCCGCGGGTTGTGCAGCGAGGCGAACGTGACGGTCGTGCCGCCGACGAAGACGGGATCGACCTCGGCGCGCGGGACGACGCGGCCGATCTTTCCGACCGGCCAGGTGACGGCGCGCAGGACCGTCTCGCGCTCCTCCGCCGGGTACTTCCACGCGAGCGCGCCGCGCGGCGCGGCGCCGGTCGCTCCGGCTGCCTCGAAGGCGCGCCGCGAGGCGAGCCGCACGACGGCGCCGTCGATGTCGAAGTCGTACTTGCCGCGGCGGCCGGCGATCACGCCGATCGCGCCGCGCACGCCGGCGCCGTCGGCGGCCTCCAGCACGTCGGGCAGCTCGAAGCCGAGCGCGCCCATCCGCGCGAAGACGTCGGCGGCGTCGGGGTCGGCCGCCTCGGCGGCGGCGTCCTCGAACAGGTCGAAGGCGCGAAAGCGGAGCGTGCGGCCCTCTCTCACGCACCCTTCGGGCGATTTGTGGACGAGCGTACCCGCCGCCGCGTTGCGCGGGTTGACGAGCGGTCTGTCCGGATGCGTGTCGTTGTAGGCGTCGAAGACCGAGCGCAGCATCACCGCCTCGCCGCGCACCTCGACGCGCCCGGGCGCGTCGATGCTCAGCGGCAGCCCGAGCACGACGTGGCGGACCTTCTCGGTCACGCGTTCGCCGTCGCGGCCGTCGCCGCGCGTCGCGACGTACTCCAGCTCGCCGTCCTGGTAGGCGATCGCGAGGCTGATCCCGTCGAGCTTCGGCGTGACGCGGAACGGCTGGCCGGGGAAGCGCTCGCAGAAGGCGTCGAGCTGCTCGTCCGTCGTCGCCTTCTCCAACGAGAGCATCGGGCGGCTGTGGCGGATCGTCTGGCCGGGGACCAGCTCCGGCGACCATGGTCTCTCGAGCGGGTTGTCGGGGAGCGCCAGCTCGGGGTTGTCGGCCAGCAGGGCGCGCAGCCGCTCCTCCAGCGCGTCGTAGTCGGCGTCGACCAGCTCCGGCACGCCGCGCGCGTACAGCGCGCGATGGCGTTCGATCTGCGCGGCGAGCTCCCGCGCCTGCTTCTCCACGTCTTGGGGCACGCGCGCACGATAGGAGGTCATGCGGATGAAGACGGCGCGGGTGGGCGGAACTCATCGAGCTCCGGTCGTCTGCTGTCGATGGACGACAGCAAACGACCGGAGCTCTCGCCGCGTGCGACGATCGGGCGATGCTGATCGAGACGCCGCACGGGCCGGCGCGCGCCCACCGTCATTCCGCCGAGCGGCCGCGTGCCGCGCTCGTGCTCGGTCACGGCGCCGGCGGCGGCGTCGCCGCGCCCGACCTCGTCGCCGTCACCGCCGCGGCGGTCGAGGACGGCATCTCGGTGGCGCTGGTGGAGCAGCCGTATCGGGTCGCCGGGCGGCGCTCGGCGGCGCCGGCGAGACAGCTCGACGCGGCCTGGATCGCGGTCGTGGGGGCGCTCTTCGGCCGCGCGGACGCGGGCGGCGGCGACGCTCCCTTCGCCGGCCTCCCGCTGATCGCGGGCGGACGCTCCTCCGGCGCGCGCGTCGCCTGCCGCACCGCGGCCGCGACCGACGCGGCCGGCGTCCTCTGCCTCGCCTTCCCGCTCCAGCCGGGCTCCCGCGCCGGCAAGGACGAGCCGCCGCCGAGCCGTTTGCCGGAGCTGGAGGCCGTGACCGTGCCGGTGCTGGTCGTCCAGGGCGCCAGAGATCGCTTCGGGATGCCGCCGGCGGCGCCCGGCCGCACGGTCGTCGAGGTCAGAGGAGACCACGCGCTGCGCGGCGACAGAGCGGCCGTCGTCGCCGCCGTGCGCGGGTGGCTGACGGAGCTGCTGTGAGCGCTGCTGCCTACGCCTGAACCGGCGTGCGCGTGAAGTCGGCGTCGAACTCTCTGACGGTCCCGTCGTCGTCCTGCGTGCGCACCCGCGGGCGGTAGGGCCGCTCCGGGTCGACGCTGACGACGACGGCGTCGCGGCCGTCCTCCAGCACGAGCTGATGACCCTCCGGATACGGCATCACGAGCTGGCGGAAGGTCGCCACTATCGCCGGGTCGAAGGCGGTGCCGGAGCCCTCCTCGACGACTTCGACGCCGACGTGCGGCGGCTTCGCCGGCTTGTACGGACGCTCCGAGCGGACCGCGTCGTAGACGTCGGCGACCGCGGCGATCCGCGCCAGCTCGGAGATTCTGCGGCCGGCGAGGCCGCGCGGGTAGCCGGCGCCGTCCCAGCGCTCGTGATGGAAGCGCACGACCGAGATCGCCAGCATCGACGTCGTCGTGTGGTTGAGCATCATCGCGCCGTAGTCGGGATGACGGCGGATCAGCTCCCATTCGCGCGCGTCCAGTCTGCCGGGCTTGTCGAGCACGTCGCGGGGGATCGCGAGCTTGCCGATGTCGTGCACCAGCAGCCCGAAGCCGAGCTGCGTCATCCGCTGCGGGACGCGGTCGAAACGCTGTCTGCCGCGGTGGTCGGTCCAGCCGTGGTCGCGCCAGTGGCGCGCCGCTATCAGCAGGCCGAGCGTCGTCACCCGCACCGAGTGCTCGTGCGTGTAGTGGTCGGCGGTGCGCATCTCCGACAGCGCGTAGACGGCCTCCGGCAGCGCGGCGACCTCGGTCGCGATCGACGCCGCGACCCCGCGCAGCCGCTCGACGTCCTGCGCCTGCAGCTGCTGGCCGGACGCCAGTCTCTCGCGCGCCTGCGCCAGCGTCGCGGTGACCTCGCGCTCAGCGGCGTCGCGCGTGTCCGGGCTGAGCGCCTCCAGCGGCTCGATCCCCTCGCCCAGCTCGTCGTCGACCCAGACGGCCTGGACGCCGCGCGTCGCCAGCCGGCGGCACATCGAGTCCGTCAGCCGGGTCCCCGCGAGCACCAGCGGCGCCGTTCCTGGAGGCCCGTTGCGGACCTCGCGCGCGACGACGGTGCCGGGGGTGAGCTGACGGGAGGAGACGAGCCGCATCCCGGCATTGTGAGGCAATGTGCCGATCGATACCGATCGCGTACCCAAAGCTGCACGCGCAATTGCAAGCCGGCGCGGACACCGCTGGCGCGTCGGCGTTCAGTCGAGCGTCAGCAGACGGCGCACGCGCTCGTCGACCTCGAAGCGGTGCGGAGCGGCGTAGAAGTCGAAGCGCGAGACCGACATCCCCTGCAGCCGCAGCGCCGCCAGCAGATCCTCGCTGTCGTGCTCGACGAGACCCAGCAGCGCCGCCGTCGCGGACCCGGCGGTCGAGATCTGGTGCGGGCCCTGCGGCGCCAGACGCCAGCGTCTGACGCCCGTCCCATCCGCCGGATCGACGTCCGCGAAGGCGGCCGATATCAGCAGCACGACGTGGCCCTGGCTCGCCTGCGCAAGCGCCGCGCGCGCCTCCTCCGTCAACACGCCGAGCGCGTCGAGGAAGGCGCCAGCAGGGTCGGCGGGCTGCTCGAAGACGATCCCGGTCGCCACGACGCGCGCCTGTCGTTTCGGGGCCATCCCAGAGATGCTGGCAGCAGGTCGCCATCGACGCGTCGTCGTATTCTCGTCCACGTGCCGTCCTCCCCCGCTGTCGCGGAGCAGATCTCACGGCTGGAGCTGGTCGTCCAGCGGGAGGCCGGGCGTTCGATCGGGCCGCTCGCCGCGGCGGCGCGGGGCGGCCTGCTCGCCGCCGCTGCCGCGATCGCGGGAGATCCCGCATCCCACGTCGCGTTCGTGACCGGCTGCTTCGTCCCCCGCGCCACGCCGCCGGCCTGCGAGACCGACGGCCCGGTCGGCGCCGCGCTCGCGGCCGCCTCGCTTGGCCTCGCGGGCGTGCCGGCGCGGCTGGTGACCGATTCGCGCTGCGCGGCGGTGGTGCGGGCGGCGGCGGAGGAAGCGGGTGCGGCGGCGGAGGAAGCGGGTGCGGCGGCGGCTTTCGCGGGGGCGGCGCCGCCCGTCCACGTCGGCGACGAGCCCGGCACGCTGGCGCGTGAGCTGAGCGCGGCCGGCGTCACCCACGTCGTCTTCGTCGAACGGCTCGGGCCAGGCGCCGACGGCGTCGTGCGCAACATGCACGGCGACGACGTCACCGCCGTGACGCCGCCGCTGCACGCGCTCGCCGCCGCCGGCCCGTGGGTGACGACGGGGATCGGCGACGGCGGCAACGAGGTCGGGATGGGCGCGCTGGCGCCGCGGCTGGTCGCCGCGACGGTCGCGCACGGCGAGCGGATCCGCTGCGCCGTCGCGTGCGACCACCTGATCGTCGCCGGGATCTCGAACTGGGGCGCGCTCGCGCTCGCGCTCGCGGTCGGGCTGCTGCGGGGAGCTGCCGCTTCCGTCGCCGCCGTCCTCTCCCCCGCCGCCCACGACGCGGTCCTGACCGCCGCCGTCGGCGCCGGCGCTGTGGACGGCGTGCTCGGGGAGCCCTCGGCGACGGTCGACGGGCTCGCGCCCGCCCAGCAGCGGCAGCAGCTCGAAGCGCTCAGCGCTTGCGTCTGAACGTCAGCTCGAAGCGGGTCGTCGTCGTCAGCGTGCCGCCGTCGATTCTCTCGCTGCGCGTCTTCTTGAAGCGCTCGATCACGAGCCCGGGCGCGTCGCCGGAGCCGGGCTTCATCCCCTTCGTCAGGTCCGAGTTCGGGTGGCCGTCGCCCTCGTGCTCCAGCGGGAGCACCTGCAGCGGGTGGGCGACCTGGTCGGAGTGCTCGACCGGGCAGTCGGGCTTCTGGCCGGGCACGTCGTCGTCGGCGCCGCCAAACGTCGTCGAGACGTAGAGCGTGCCTCTGTCGACCATGAACGGGTGGAAGTGGAAGATCTTCGAGCCGCTTCTCTCGCAGGCCGGCGCCGGTCTGCCCTCGCCGCCTGAGGTGCCGTCGCAGTCGCCGCTGACGCCGGTGTTGGCGCCGCTGTCGCGCACGGCGTCGACCTTCACCGGGATGTAGGCGCCGCCGTAGCCGTGCTCCTTGCCGGCGCTGATCGACGGATCGTCGGTGCGGCCGACCTCCCACTGCCCCTGCACGATCGAGAATGGTCTGACCGTTCTGAACTTCAGCTGCTGCGTGCCGCTGCCGTTGGCGATCACCGTGCACGAGCCGCGCTGCTCGCCGCGGTCGTATCTCCAGCTCGATCTCTGCGTGCCTCTGATCGTGACCCAGTACGGGATCAGGTCGCCGGGCTTGACCTTCGGCAGTCTCACGACGGTCGATCTCGTCGTTCTGGTTTCCGGGAAGGGCGCGGGCGTCGAGGCGGTGCGGACGACCGCCTGCGGCGCGACGGTGTAGGTGTTGCCGTCGGCGGTCCCGACCTCGACGACGACGCCGGCGACGACCGCCTGCCCGGCTTGCAGCGCGCCGCTCGCCGCGCCGCTGAGCGAAGGCGAGACCGGCACGCGCAGCACGACCGTCTTGCCCGGCGCCGCTCTTCTGCCGCCGCTGAGCGTCTGCGGCAGCGGGCTCTGCAGCTGCTCGACGCCGCCTCTGGTCTTGTACGGCGAGAGCGACAGCGTTCTGAGCCTCAGCGTGCAGCCGGAGGGGCAGCGCGCGGTCAGGCGCAGCTCGCGCATGCGCGCGTCGGCTCTGGCCAGCTCGACCGACAGCTCGTACGGCGCGGTGGTGGCGGCGGTGGATGCGGCGGGCGCGGTCGTGGCGGCGGTCGCGAAGGCGGGCGCGGCGGCGGGGAGTGCGGCGGCGCCGAGCGCGAGCAGCGGAAGGCCCGCGCGGCGGGCAAAGGAGTGCATCGCACCATCGTCGGCGGCGGGCGGCCGATCGACATGGGGTGGATCTCCCGCCTCCCTCCCGGCTCCCGGCGACAGCGGCGGCCCGGCGCGGTACGGTGCCGGACGTGGCCTTCGTCCCACCCGCCCGTCACCTGCTGCGCGCCAAGGACCTCGCCGACGCGCGCTACGCCGAACCGCTCGACGTCGACCAGCTGGCGCGCGCCGCCGGGCTCTCGAAGGCCCACTTCAGCCGCGAGTTCCGCCGCACCTTCGGCATCTCGCCGCACGCATACCTGCTGACGCGCCGGTTGGAGCGGGCGGCCGCGCTGCTGCGCACGACCGATCGTTCCGTCGCCGACATCTGCCTGTCGGTCGGGCTCGTCAGCGTCGGCTCGTTCACGACCAGCTTCACGCGCATGTTCGGCAGATCGCCGACGGTCTACCGCGCGTCGTTTCCCCCGGCCGCGCGGCTGGCGCGGGTGCCGACCTGCATGATGCGCGTCTACGCCATCCCCGCACACCGCACGTTTCGAGAAGACAGCGCGGCAGCGGCGGACTAGCGTCCCGGGCGTCCCGTTCAGCGACGCCCCAAGGAGCCGGAGATGATCAGAATCACGAACACGCAGGTGTGGGTGCACGACCAGGAGGAGGCGCTCGCCTTCTACACCGAGAAGCTCGGCTTCGAGGTGCGTGCCGACGTCACGATGCCGGAGATGGGCGACTTCCGCTGGCTGGCGGTCGCGCCGCCCGGGCCCGACGAGATCTCGATCGTGCTGATGGCGATCCCGGGCGAGCCGATGTTCACAGCCGAGACGCGCGGCCAGATCGAGGCGCTGATGGCGAAGGGCGTCTCCAGCGGCATCTTCCTCACGACCGACGACTTCTACGCCTCCTACGAGCAGCTGAAGTCGCGCGGCGTCGAGTTCAACGAGGAGCCTGAGGAGCGGCCGTACGGGATCGACTGCGGCTTCCGCGACCCCTCCGGCAACAACTTCCGCCTGACGCAGGTGAAGGAGCTGGCGGGGCTGTAGCTCAGCGCACCCGCGTGCGCCCGGCGGCGCGCGCGGTCGCGAAGCCGGCCGCCTCGTCGCTGAGCGTCGCGACGACCTCGACGGTCGCGCCGCGCGGAAGTCTTCTGACCGTCAGCGGCAGCGAGAAGCGGCCGTTGCGGACCTGGCGGCGGCCGCGTCTGGCGGCCGCGGCGGTCGCGATCGTGCGGCCGCCGCGGACCACTCTCACGCTCGCGACCAGCAGCGGCGCGCCGCCGGGGCGGCTGATGCTGCCGGCGACCGTGACGCGCCCGCCGCCGCCCCGTCTCGCAGGTCTGGCGGCAACGGTCAGGCGGCGCGCGATCCGCACGCGCGAGCTCGGCTTGATGCGCGCTCTGCCGCTGCGCACGAGCGCGCCTCTGGCGTTGCGCAGCGTCCACGCAACGCCGGCGCCGGGGTCGGCCCACGAGCTCGGCCGCAGCTGCAGGCGCTGGCCGTCGCCGACCCGCAGCGGCGCCAGCTCGACGCTCGTCGGCGGGCCCTGGCCGGCGCTGCCGAGCGTGATCGCGGCGCGCGTCGCCGGGCCGCCGTGACGCAGCTCCAGCGTGCGCGCGCCGCTGCCGAACGAGATCCTGTCGACGCGCCCGTCGCCGACGGTCAACGCGACGCGGGCGCTGTGCTGCGGCTCTGCTCCACCGGCTCTCGCTGCCGCGCGACGGGCGCGCGAACCGCCGCCGATGCGGTCGATCAGCTCCAGCGTCGCCGTCGACGGCGCGCCGCCGCCCTCGAAGCCGAGCGCCGCTCTGCCGGGCGTGAAGGCAAGCGCGTCGCGTTGGCCGCGTCTGGTCGCGACGCCGCCGATGCTCGCGATGACGCCGTCGCCGAGCAGCGCCTGCTCGTAGCTGCCGCCTCTGGTCCCGCGCAGCTCCAGCTCGTAGCCGCGCCCGGCGGCGAGGCCGTAGGCCGGCTGCGGGCCGCCGCCGGTCGGCGTCGAGAGGTCGCTGACGCCGCGGCCGGGACGGACCGAGCCGTCGCCGTCGAGCGCCGCTCTGCCGTCGGCGAGGATCTGTTGGAGCGCGACGGGGTCGCCGGCCCCCGGTGTCGCCATCGTCACGTCAGTCGGCAGCGTCGCGTCGACCGCGGGGCGGTGCTCGTAGACCTGGATGTCGGCCATGTCGTTCGTCCAGCCGGTGATCCCGCCGCTCCAGGTGCCGCCGGGCGTGACGTGGATGCGACTCGCGGTCAGCGCCGCCGTGCGCGTCGCGGCGCTCGTCTCCTCCGCGGTCGTGTACGGCGTGTTGGGGTTGTACGTGACGATGTCGTAGCCGCCGTCGGCCGGCGTCGGGCGCACGTCGTAGGCGACGACGGCGTGGCCGTTGCCGGCCGTGTTCCAGATCGTCACGACCGGCTCGATCCCGCGGTTCAGCAGCTGCTCGATCCGCGCGCGCATGCCGGCCGCGTTCAGCGGGCTGTTGCGCTGGCGGTTGTACTCGAGGATGTTGCCGCGGTCGTTCCAGCGCACCTGCCACATGCCGATCTGGCGCTTGATCGCGGTCCCGTCGGTCAGCGGGGTGATGTCCCAGCCGCGCGTCACGCCGGGGGTGTAGACGCGCGGCAGGTCGTCGCCGCTGGCGAAGCCGACCGCGACGTTCGACCAGCCCCAGCAGAGCCCGCCGCCGCCCTGCACGCGGTCGCGGAAGCGTCTGTAGTAGGCGTCCGCGACGCCGTCGCGCCAGCAGTAGCCGAGGAAGCACGAGTCGGCCTCGTCGCGCCCGAAGGTCGCGACGAAGTCGTCCCACGAGTAGCTCGCCATCTGCGCCCCGGCGCCGCCGTTGACGCCGGAGAGCGCCGGGCCGTTGCGGAAGTCCCGCACCGTGAAGCGCGCCGACGCCGCCAGCTCGGCGCCGGTGTCGGCGCGCACGACGTGGACGGCGGTCGTGACCGGGTCGGCGCCGAGGCCGAGCCGCACTCCCTCGCTGACGCCGGGGCCGCCGCCGACGAGCCCTTGCCGCGGCAGCTCGGTGCCGCCGTCGTCGACGAATCTGAGCGCGCAGCCGGCCGGGAAGGAGCCGCGGATGATCTGCTGGTGGTTGGGCGTCAGCGGGTTGGGGACGACCAGCGAGTAGTCGAGCCCGTCGACGCGGACCGGGTCGGCGTAGACGGCGAGCGCCCCTCTGACCGGCGTCGCCCCGGCCGGTGTCAGCGTCACCTCGAAGATCGTCGGGCTCGGCGTCGCGCTCTCGGTCGAGACCGAGAGCGGTACGCGCACGCTGCCGTCGCCGGCGGCGCTGGCGCTGCCCGCGAAGGCGCTGGCCGGTCCGCTGACGCGGTTGAGCGCGACGCCGACGTTGCCGCTGTAGCCGCCCCGCACGCCGAAGAAGAAGCCGGTCGAGGTCGCGCCGCAGCGCGGCACCGCGGAGACGGTCGCGCGCTCCATCGTCAGCGCCGGCGCCAGCCGCACGGTCACGTTGACCGGCTGCGTCGTCGTCGCTCTGCCGGCTGAGGGCGGCGCCCCGGGCGCGGCCGAGATGCTCACCTGGCGGTCGCCGGTCGCGGGCGAGGCGGCGGTCAGTCTGAGCGCGCCTGCGGCCGTGCCGCCGAGCGGGTTGGGCTCGACGGCGGCGGCGCTGATGCCGGCCGGCAGCGCGGCGACGTCGACGCCGACCGGACCGGTCGAGCCGTTGAAGCGGATCACCCGCACCGGCACCGAGGCGGTCGCGCCCTCGACCAGCTCCAGCAGCGGCGTCGTCAGCGCGAGCCGGTACTCGGGGTCGGGCGGGACGGCGTCGATCGGCGCCACGATGTCGTCGATCATCAGCCGCGCGTTGCCCTGTATCTCGACGTAGGCGATGTCCGACTGGCCGCGTCTGTAGGAGAGCGGCACGACCTGGTTGACCGGCAGGTCGTAGTCGTGGCGTTCGAGCACGGCGCCGTTCTTGTCGAGCAGCCGCACCGTCACCGGCTCGGAGACGCCGAACGGGCCGCTCCACGCCCGCGCGCGGACGCTGAAGCTGACGCCGCGCCGCCAGTAGGCGAACGCCATCGCGATGTCGAAGCCGTTGGAGAACTCGGCGCTGCCGCAGCCGATCGCCGCCGAGGGGCCGTTGAACCCGTTCACCACGCTGTACAGGTTGCCGGTGCTGCCGGGGCCGCCGGTGCACGACGCGTTGACGAAGTCGTCGGCTATCCCGAAGCGGTGGGGATGGCCGAACTGGACTCCCTGGCCCTCGTACTGGTCGACGATGTTGGTGCTCTCCGGCAGCTCGTTGAACGTGATGACGGTGTCGGCGGCGGTCGCGGGGGCCGCGGTGAGCGCGAGCGCGGCGAGGGCGAGCAGCAGCGCGCGCCTCATCGTCGCGCTCTTCTCGCCGGTGCGACGATCGCGAAGGTCACGCGCAGCGGCGCCGACGTTCTGCTGGCCGCCGTCGCGGTCAGCGTCAGCCGGTAGCTGCCGCGCGCCAGCGCCCTGCCGCCGACGCGGCCGTCGAGCACGATCCGGTTGGCGCCGGCTCTGACCGTCGTCGTGGTGCTCCCAGCCGCTCTGTAGAGCGTGCAGGCGCTGCCTCTGCGAGCACCGGCTCTGCAGCGACCTCTGACGCGCCGGCCTCTGATCGCGCGCTCGAATCTCAGCGTCAGTCTTGCGTTGACGTTCGCGGTGAGCGACAGCGTCGCGCCGCCGTTGCGCACGCCCCGTCTGACGACGGCGAAGCGGCTGCGCGAGAGCGAGGCGCCGGAGATCCTCGGGGGCGTCAGTGGCGTGGGTGGCGGCTGGATCACGGGCGGCGGCGTCGGCGGCCCGCCGCCCGGCGGCGGATCGGCGACCGTGACGCGCTGGACGGCTGTCGCGGTCAGCCCGTCGGCGTCGGTCACGGTCGTCCGCACGTCATAGCTGCCGGCGGCGGCGTAGGTGCGGCTGGCCGTGAAGCCGCTCGCCACAGGGCTGCCGTCGCCGAAGTCGATCAGCGCGCCGACCAGCTCGCCGTCCGGGTCGCTGGAGCCGGAGGCGTCGGCGCTGACGGTGCGACCGTCGACGGTCACTCTCAACGCCGCCAGCGGCGGGGTCGTGGTCGCGCGGTCGCGCACGTAGGCGTCGCTGACGGCGCCGTTGGCGTCGCTGCCGGCGAGGTTGGTCGCACCGGAGTGGAAGACGACGTAGCGGCCGGTGCCGCCGCTGATCAGCGCGCCGTTGGTGTGCCCGTTGCCGCTCTCGCCGCTGGTCGCGACGTCGATGCGCTCGGTGAAGCCCTGGCAGCGGTCGCGCATCGCGACACCGCGCCATATGCCGGCTGGGATCACTCTGTTGTCGCCGGATATGACGAAGGCGACGCGGCAGCCGTCGTCGGAGATCGACGGCGCGGTGTGCGTGGTGTCGTCGAAAAGGACCGTGCCCGCCACGAGCGCGTTGGAGATGCTGACGAGCTCGGTCGCACCGCTGCAGCGGTCGCGCACGAACGCCTTGACGCCGCCTCTTCTGTCGTCGGAGGCGACGAGGTTGGAGGCGGTCGACTGGAAGGCGATCTGGCAGCCGTCGGCGCTGATCGTCGGGTAGTAGGAGTGGTTGTTGGCCTCGCCGCCGTTGGAGGTGACGCTGACGCGCGTGGTCGTCCCGTTCGTCGTGTCGCGCACGAAGACGTCGGTGAAGTTGGCGCCGTCACCGGTGACGAGATCACTCGCGTCGCTGGAGAAGGCGACGAAGCGGCCGCCGGCGCCGGCGGCGCCCGCGTACGAGCTGCCGTTAGCCGTCCCACCACCCGTTCTGACGCTCACGCGCGTCAGCGCGCCGGTCGCGATCCGGTAGGTGAAGACGTCCGCTCTGCCGCTGTCGCCGGGAACGAGGTCGTTCGCGGCGCTCGTGAAGGCGACGACCGAGCCATCGGAGCTGACCCGCGGCTCATACGACGTGCCGTTGCCGCCGTCATCGCTGCCGGCTCTGTTGCTGATCCGCCTCAGCGTGCCGGCGACGCGGTCATAGAGCAGCACCTGGCCCCAGAAGCCTGTCGCGCCCGGGACGAGATTGGTCGCGTCGCTGTAGAAAGCGATCCAGCGGCCGTCGGCGCTGATCGACGGAGCGACCGATGCCGCGTCGCCCTCGCTGCCGTCGGCGGCGACGCTGATGCGGCGCGTCTGGCCCGTTCTGCGATCGCGCAGGAAGATGTCGTAGGCGTTGTTTCTGTCGCCCGTCACGAGTCTCGCCGAGACCGACTGGAAGGCGACCCAGCGGCCGTTGGCGCTGATGGCCGGGAACTCGCTGTTCTCGGACGGCTGGGCGCCGGTCGAGCTGAGGCTGACGCGCGCGGTGCTCGGCGTCGCCGCGTCGGCGCCGTCGGTCAGCGCGATCAGCATCGCCGCCAGCACAGCCGCGACCGCGAGTACGGCGAACGGCGACGTGGGCGAGCGACGGCGCATCGGCCGCCATCCTTCCATCAGTCAGGATCGGTGTGTGATGCATTGCGCGGAACTGGCGCGTCGGCGGCATTGCGTCACGACGGGCCAACA
This sequence comes from Conexibacter stalactiti, assembly GCF_033542075.1. NCBI lineage: Bacteria > Bacillati > Actinomycetota > Thermoleophilia > Solirubrobacterales > Conexibacteraceae > Conexibacter > Conexibacter stalactiti. The sequence continues at coordinate 395 of NZ_JAWSTH010000021.1, read as the reverse complement.
GGCGCCGCGAGGCCCCGCGCCACCGCCGTATCCTCATCGGATCGATCGGAATGACCAGGAAATTACGGCCGCGCCCTCCCGGCGTGTCGAGGCGGCGCTGTGGCTGATCGGCTTCGGCGCCTTCGTCGTGCTCGTCGGCGTCTGCGCGCTGCAGGGCTCGGTCGCGCGCGGCGGCGACCAGGCCGGGCCGACGCTGCTGGCCGACGGCGGTGCCGGCTACTGGGTGCTGGTCGGCGTCGTCGCGCTCGCGCTCGTGACGGCGGAGTGGCACGTGCGTCGCAACGGCGCCTGGGTCGCGATCGCCGGCCTCGGCGCCGGCGGGGTCGTCGCGGCCGTCGTGCTGGCGGCCGCCGGCAGCGCGCCGCTCGTCGTCGCGCGCGCGGGCGCCGACGGCG